>CAZDSL010000276.1:0-4278 GCA_964507655.1 uncultured Mycobacteriaceae bacterium
GCCCTGCGGGGCGGGGCGTCGGGCGCGCGCCGCACCGCGGTGTGGGGGACGGCGGCGGCCGTGCTGCTCACCGGCTGCGGGTTCGCCGCCGCGGTGGCGCTGCGGGCGCACGCGGTGGAGGCGAACCCGGTGCGCCAGCTCTACGGGCGGCACCTGCATCTCACGGCCACCGTCGACGACGACCCGGTGCCCATCGCCGCCGCGGCGTTCGCGGCGCCGGGCGAGGGAAGGGTGCTCGTGCACGCCACCCTCCGGGCGGTGCGCACCAGCGGGCGGGACACGCCGGCGTCGGGGGCCGTGGTGGTGTTCGCGCCGGCGCAGGGCTGGGACGGGCTGCTGCCGGGCCAGCGGGTGCGGTTCCACGGGCGGCTGTCGGCCCCGCAGCGGCGCGGGCTCACGGTGGCCACGGTGCAGGCCTCCGGCGGTCCCGGCGCCGTCGGGCGGCCGTCGGGCGTGCAGGGCATCGCCGGGGCGGTGCGGGCGCGGTTCGCGCGCGTGTGCACCGCGGTGCTGGGGCCGCGGGAGGCCGGACTGCTGCGGGGGCTGGTGCTGGGCGACGTGGGCGGGCTCCCGCAGCCGGTCGCCGACGACTTCCGCGCGGCGGGGCTCAGCCACCTCACCGCCGTCTCGGGCAGCAACTTCGCGCTGGTGTGCGGGCTGGTGCTGCTGGTGGTGCGGCCGTTGGGGCCGCGCCGGGCGGCGCTGGGGGCGGCGCTGGCGATCGTCGGATTCACGGTGCTGGTGCGCCCGTCGCCGAGCGTGCTGCGGGCGGCGGTGATGGGCGGTATCGGGCTGGGCGCGCTGGTGACGGGGCGGCGACGGCGGGCGCTGCCCGCGCTGGGGGCGGCGGTGCTGGCGCTGCTGGCCTGGCGGCCGGCGTTGGCGATCGACCCGGGCTTCGCCATGTCGGCGCTGGCCACCGCGGCCATCGTGACGGTGGTGCCCACGTGGGCGGCGCTGCTGCACCGGCGCGGGCTGCCCGTGCCGGTGGCCGAGCAGCTGGCGGTGGCGGTCGCGGCCCACGCCGCCACGATCCCGGTGGTGGCGGCGATGGCGGGCACGCTGAGCACGGTGGCCGTGGCGGCGAACCTGCTCGCGGCGCCGGCGGTGGCCCCGGCGACGGTGCTGGGGGCGCTCGCGGCGGCCGCCGGGCCGGTGTGGGGGTGGGGAGCGGGCGTGCTGGCCCGCTGCGCCGGCCCGGCCGTGTGGTGGCTCGCGCAGGTGGCGCAGTGGTGTGCCGGCCTGCCGGGCGCGAGCATCACGGTGCCGGGTGGGGCCGCCGGCGGGCTGCTCGCCGCGTGCGCGGTGGCGGGCGTGTGTGCTTGGTACGCCAGCCGCCGCTTCCGATGGTGCGCGGTGGTGGCGGTGGCCGCGGCGGAGGCGGTGTGGCTGCCCGCGCACTGGACGGGCCCCGGGTGATGCCGGTCGCGGCCGTGCGCGGCGGGCTGCGGCACGCCGACGTCCGGCCGGGCCGGGCCGCGGCGGCGTGGCCCGTCGGTGGGGCGTGGCAGCATGGTCGCGTGACCACCGATGCCGACGGAGCCCTGCCGCGCCTGCACCTCGTGCTGGGGGATGAAGACCTGTTGATCGAACGCGCTGTGGCGGGCATCGTCGCGGCGGCGCGCGCCGGCTCGGACGCGGGCGGGCAGCTGCAGGCCACCCGCCTGCGCGCCGGCGAGGTCGCGGTGCACGAGCTGGCCGAGCTGCTCAGCCCGTCGCTGTTCGCGGAAGACCGCGTCCTCGTCCTCGAGGCGGCGGGGGAGGCGGGCAAGGAGCCCGCGCAGCTGGTGATGCAGACGGCCGCCGACCTGCCCGAGGGCGTCGTCCTGGTGGTGGTGCACTCGGGCGGCGGCCGCGCCAAGTCGATGGTGCCGGCGCTGAAGAAGGCCGGCGCCGCGGTGCACGAGTGCGCCAAGCTCACCAAGCCGGCCCAGCGCGCCGAGTTCGTGCGCGCCGAGTTCCGTGCCGCCGGGGTGCGCGCGGCGCCCGAGGTGGTGCAGGCGGTGCTCGATGCCATCGGCTCGGACCTGCGCGAGCTCGCGGCCGCCTGCGCGCAGCTGGTGTCCGACACGGACGGCAAGGTCGACGCGGCCGCGGTGCGCCGGTACTACGCGGGCCGGGCCGAGGTGAGCGGCTTCGATGTGGCCGACAAGGCGGTGTCGGGAGACACTGGCGCCGCGCTCGAGGCGCTGCGCTGGGCCGTCTTGTCGGGAGTGCCGCACGTGCTGCTCGCCGACGCGCTGGCGGACGCGGTGCAGACACTGGCGCGGGTGGGTGCGGCCGGGCGCGGCAACGCCTACAAGATGGCCGGGGCGCTCGGCATGGCCCCGTGGAAGATCGAGAAGGCGCAGCGGCAGCTGCGCGGGTGGCGGCCCACGGCGCTGGGCGAGGCCGTGCAGACGGTGGCACTGCTCAACGCCGACGTCAAGGGCCGCTCCACCGAGCCGGAGTACGCCCTGGAGCGCGCGGTGATCCGGGTGGCGGCGTTGCGCGCCGGAGCCGCCTGATCCCGCGCCCGGCGCCGGATACGCCGCGAGGGCCACCCCCGCTGGGGGTGGCCCTCGCAAGGCAAGCTGAGGGGTCGCCTGTCCGTCGACAGCGGGCGATCAGGCTCCGAGCTTGTTGCTGGCCTTGGCCATGGCCGACTTCTTGTTGGCGGCCTGGTTGCGGTGGATGACACCCTTGGAGGCGGCCTTGTCCAGCTCGCGGCTGGTGGAGACGAGCAGCTTCTGGGCGGTGTCGGCGTCACCGGCCTCCACGGCACCGCGGAAATTGCGGATGGCGGTGCGCAGCGCCGACTTCACCGACTGGTTGCGGCGACGGTCGCGCTCGTTCGTCAGGATCCGCTTCTTCTGGGACTTGATGTTGGCCACGCGTGTATACCTCTGTCTTGGCTGTGCAGGCGGCTGCGCCCGCAACGGTCACCGCCGGGCCGTGCACCCGGCGACGTGTCTGGCTGCCGGCCGCATCGAGTGCCGGTGCGGCCGACGTGGATTGCATCGCTTGTCGACGGCAGGGCGCACCCCGGATGAGGGCACGCGCCTACGCCAGGGGTCAAGGGTACCAGCGGGCGCGGGATCGCCCAAAAGCCGCCGCCCTGGCGCGGGCGCATACCCGGACGTGCACGCACGGCGGCGCCGTCGCGCTGTCACACTGGGTGGCACCGGGAGGGCACACTGGGAGGGCGTGACGGGCCGCGCGTGCGCGGGCCGGGCGGGGCGCCCCGCCCACAGGCGGCGACGACTGAGATGAAGGAATAGCGGTTGACCAGCAATTTTGCCGAGACGACGTTCACGGATCCGGCGATGATCCGGAACTTCTGCATCATCGCGCACATCGACCACGGCAAGTCCACGCTGGCCGACCGCATGCTCCAGCTCACCGGCGTGGTCGAGGAGCGCCTCATGCGCGCGCAGTACCTCGACAAGATGGACATCGAGCGCGAGCGCGGCATCACCATCAAGGCGCAGAACGTGCGCCTGCCGTGGACGGTCACGGCCGGCGAGCTGGAGGGCCGGCGCCACGTGCTGCACCTCATCGACACCCCCGGACACGTCGACTTCACCTACGAGGTCTCCCGCGCGCTCGAGGCGTGCGAGGGCGCGGTGCTGCTGGTCGACGCCGCCCAGGGCATCGAGGCGCAGACGCTCGCCAACCTCTACCTGGCGATGGACAAGGACCTCGAGATCATCCCGGTCCTCAACAAGATCGACCTGCCCGCCGCCGACCCCGACCGCTACGCGCAGGAGATCGGGCGCATCATCGGCTGCGAGCCCGAGGACGTGCTGCGCGTGTCCGGCAAAACGGGCGAGGGCGTCGCCGAGCTCATCGACCGCATCTGCGAGCGCGTGCCGGCCCCCACGGGCGACCCGGACGCGCCCGCCCGCGCCCTCATCTTCGACTCGGTCTACGACGCCTACCGCGGCGTGGTCACCTACGTGCGCGTCGTCGACGGCAAGGTCGAGCCGCGCGAGAAGATCCGCATGATGTCCAGCGGCACCACCCACGACCTGCTCGAGGTGGGCATCGTCTCGCCCGAGGCCAAGCCCACCGCCGGGCTGGGCGTGGGCGAGGTGGGCTACCTCATCACCGGCGTCAAGGACGTGCGCCAGTCCAAGGTGGGCGACACGGTGACCTCCGCGCGCGGCGGCGCCGAACAGCCGCTCACCGGCTACCGCGAGCCGCAGCCGATGGTGTACTCGGGCCTGTACCCGGTGGACGGCTCCGACTACCCGGTGCTGCGCGACGCGCTCGACAAGCTGCGGCTCAACGACGCCG
>CAZDSL010000277.1:0-4272 GCA_964507655.1 uncultured Mycobacteriaceae bacterium
GGCGCCCACCGCGGCCGCCGAGCCCCCGCCCCCGTCCACCAGCACCACCACCGGCGTGTTCCTCGAGCCGATCCTCGCCTCCAACGCCTTCACCTACAACACGGCGCTCGTGCCGCCCGACTCCACCGCCACGGTCACCGTCACCGTCGCCGGGTCGCAGACGGTGGTCTCGCTCAACGTCTCCGGCTTCGTCCCCACCCGCGGCTACGGCGTGCAGGCGGCCACCGCGCCGTGCGCCGCCGACCCGGCCGCCGCCGGCCCCGCCTACCAGGACACGCCCGACCCGGCCGCTCCCCCCGGCCGTGCGTCCACCGACCCGCACTACGCCAACGCCGCCAACGAGCTGTGGCTCGACTTCACCACCACCCCCGCCGGCACCGCCTACACCCAGCGCACGCAGGCGTGGACGTTCCGCCCGGGCGAGGCGCGCTCGCTGGTGTTCCTCGCACGGCAGTCGTCCACCGGCGGCGACGACCCGGGCGACGGCGGCCCCCGCGTCGCCTGCCTCGACGTCGATTTCTGACGGCGGCCGCACACCCTGTTTTCCGCGCATCGCGGTCCTATAATCAGCGTGAGACCCACGCACTACGGAGGCCAGGCATGACCGAACCCACGCTCGCCGACGCGCTGGAGACCGAGCACCACGAGATCGACGCCGGCATCTACGCCTTCCTCGAGGGCGCGGCCGACGGACGCGAGCGGCTCGACGCCGTCTTCGAGGAGCTGCGCCGGCACATCTACCTCGAGGAGGTCTACCTGTTCCCGCCGCTGCGCGAGGCCGGGATGATGGCGCCGGTGTTCGTCATGCTGCGCGAGCACGGCGAGATGTGGCAGAAGCTCGAGGAGATCGAGGCCGCCCTGGCCGTCAACGCCGCCTCCGAATCGGCGGCCACCCTGTGCCGCGAGCTGCTCACGCAGCTCGACGCCCACAACTCCAAGGAGGAGCCCATCCTCTACCCGGAGCTGCGCGGCGTGCTCTCCGACAGCGCGCAGGAGCAGTACCTGGCGTTCCTCGAGGACGGCGAGCGCCCCGAGGGCTGGGAATGCGAGCGCGCCCGCGCCGACGCGCCCGCCGCCCCGCCCTGGGGCTGATCCCGCACAGCTGCCGCCGCTTCCCGGCCCGCCGCGCGCCTCCGGAATCCCCCGCCCGCATGACCTACCGTGGGGCGGGTGACCACCTGGACCACCGCCGCGGGCCTCGGCAACGCCGCCGGGCAGGGTCCGCTGCAGATCGGCGAGCTGCTGCTGGCGTTCGTCCTCGCCTCGCTGATCGGCCTGGAACGGCGCTGGCGCGGCAAGAGCGCCGGCCTCAAGACGCAGGCCATCGTGGGCACCGCCGCCGCGCTGATGGTGCAGATCAGCAAGTACGGCTTCTTCGACGTGGTCGGCGAGTTCGTCAACCTCGACCCGTCGCGGGTGGCGGCGCAGATCCTCTCCGGCGTCGGTTTTCTCGGCGCCGGTCTCATCATCACCCGCCGCGGCGCGGTGCGCGGCCTGACCACGGCGGCCGCGGTGTGGGAGACCACCGGCATCGGCATGGCCGCGGGGGCGGGGCTGTGGCTGCTCGCCATCGTCGTCACCGCGCTGCACTTCGTCATCGTCTTCGTCTATCCCCTGATCACGCAGCGCATGCCGGGCGCCGACGCCGTGGTGGACATCGACGTGGGCTACCGCGTGGGCGCCGGCACCCTGCGCGAGCTCGTCGCCACGGCCACCGCCGCCCGCTGGCACGTCATCCGCCTGTCGCCGCAGGAGGTCGACGGCAGCGACGTGTCGGTGGTGCTGAGCATCCGCGGCGGCGGCTCGCCCGACGAGCTGCTGGGCTCGCTCGGCGGGCTCGACGGCATCACCCGGCTGCGCGTGATGTCCGAGGACGAACTCGACTGACCTAGGCTGGACACGTGACCACCGAGCGACTCCAGGACCTGTTCGACACCCAGCGCGCGGCGTTCCTCGCCGACGGCCCGCCGCCCGCCGCGGTGCGCATCGACCGCATCGACCGGCTCCAGGCCCTCCTCCTCGAGGGCCGGGACGCGCTGACCGCCGCCATCCGCGACGACTACGGCACCCGGCCCGAGTCGCTCTCGCTCATCGCCGACGTCATCAGCGGCCTCGGCGAGATGACCTACCTGCAGAAGAACCTCGCCAAGTGGATGGAGCCGGAGCGCCCGCAGCCGCTGGCCCGCCTGTTCGGCGTCACCATGGAGACGCACCGCGTGCCGCTGGGCGTGGTCGGCATCATCGCCCCGTGGAACTTCCCGCTGCAGCTGCTCGCGCAGCCCGCCGCCGCGGCGCTCGCCGCCGGCAACAGGGTGATGCTGCGGCCGTCGTCGGCGCTGCCCGCGCTGTGCGCCACGCTGGCCGAGCTGGCTCCCCGCTATTTCGCGCCCGACGAGCTGGCGGTGGTCACCAAGGACATCGCCTCCGGCGCGCAGTTCGCGGCGCTGCCGTTCGATCACCTCTTCTTCACCGGCTCCACCGCCACCGGCAGGCAGATCCAGCGCGCCGCCGCCGAGAACCTCACCCCCGTCACGCTCGAGCTGGGCGGCAAGAACCCGGCGGTGGTCTCGCGCAAGGCCGACCTGCGCCGCGCCGCCGACCGGATCGGTGCGGCCCGCATGGTCAACAGCGGCCAGACGTGCCTGTCGCCCGACTACGCCTTCGTGCCCGAGGGGTCGGCCTCCGCCTTCGCCGACGCGGTGCTCGACGGGTGGCGCCGGCGCTGGCCGCAGGTGTCCGGCAACGACCAGTACGTCGCGATCATCGACGACGCCGCCTACCGGCGCATCGTGGGCCTGCTCGACGACGCGGCGGCGAAGGGCGCGCAGGTGCGCCACGCCGCCCCCGTCGGCGCCGAGCCGTGCGATGCCGCCCGCCGCCAGATCGCCCCCGCGGTGGTCACCGGCGTCACCGACGCGATGGAGATCAGCCGCGAGGAGATCTTCGGCCCCGTCCTGGCCGTGCACCCGTACGGCGCGGTCGATGAGGTGATCGACTACGTCAACGCCCGGCCCAGCCCGCTCGGCTCCTACTGGTACGGCGACGACGACGCCGATTTCCGGCGGTTCTTCGCCCGCACCCGCTCGGGCAGCGTCAACCGCAACGATTTCGGCCTGGTCAACGCGATGCACCACCTGCCCTTCGGTGGCGTGGGGCGCTCGGGCATGGGCAATTACCACGGTCGGTTCGGGTTCGACACCTTCTCGCACGCCCGCCCCATCGCCGCGCAGCCCACGCCCCTGTCGCTCGCGTCGCTCATCGCCACCCCGCACTCGCCGCGGATGGCCAAGGGCGTGCTGCGCTACGCCGAGCGGCAGCGGCGCGCGGTGGCCAAGCGCCTGGGCGGGGGCGCCTGACGCCGGTAGCGTCGGTGGCATGACGCACAGTTCCTGGACCGCAGAGCGGCTGCCCTCGTTCGCCGGCCGCACCGTGGTGGTCACGGGCGCCACCAGCGGCCTCGGCCGGGTCACCGCCACCCGCCTCGCCCGCGCGGGCGCCACGGTGGTGCTCGCCGTCCGCGACACCGGGCGCGGGGAGCAGGTGGCCGCCGGCATCCCCGGCGACGTCGCGGTGCGCGCGCTCGACCTGGCCGACCTCGCCTCGGTGCGCGCGTTCGCCGCCGGCTGGGGCGACGCCCCGCTCGACGTGCTGGTGAACAACGCCGGCATCATGCACGTGCCGCAGGGGCGCACCGCCGACGGGTTCGAGTCGCACCTGGGCGTCAACCACCTGGGGCACTTCGCGCTCACGGCGCTCCTGCTGCCGCACGTCACCGACAGGGTGGTCACCCTCGCGTCGCTGGCGCACCGGCTGGGCACCATCGACCTCGACGATCTCCACTGGGAGCGGCGCCGCTACGACCGCGTCCGCGCCTACGGCCAGTCGAAGCTGGCGAACCTGCTGTTCGCCCTGGAGCTGGAGCGGCGGCTCCGCGAGACCGGTTCGCGGGTGCGCTCGATGGCCGCGCATCCCGGGTATGCGTCGACCAACCTGCAGACGCGCACCGCGAACCCGCTCGGCGACCTGCTCGGCCGCATCGGCAACGCGACCATCGCGCAGAGCGCCGAGGCGGGGGCCCTTCCCACCCTGTTCGCCGCGTCGCAGGATCTGCCCGGCGGCTCCTTCGTGGGGCCCGACAGGATGCTCGGCGCGCGCGGCGGGCCCGCGCTGGCCGGGCGCAGCGCCGAGGCGTCCGACCCCGATCTGGCCCGCCGGCTGTGGGAGGCGTCCGCCGAGCTCACCGGCGTCGACTTCCCCGCCGCGCGCGGCTAG
>CAZDSL010000278.1:0-4256 GCA_964507655.1 uncultured Mycobacteriaceae bacterium
GCCCTGCGCGGCGCCCGCGTCGCGCGCGGCCGCGTCGGCGTCCGGGCCGCCCGGCTTCCGCTCGGCGCGGCCGGTGGCGGCCTCGGCATGGTCGGCGCCCGCCGGGGTGCGCCGGCCGGGCTGGGCGTCGTCCGGCTTCGACTCCTTGCCCAGCAGGCGCGCGGCGGCGACGCCGGTGATCACGGGGCGCTTGGACGGAGCGGTGGTTTCGCCGCGGCCCGGCCCCGCCTGGGGGCGTTCGGGCCCCTGCGCGGGGCGCGCCGGAGGATCGACGCGGCGCGGCGCGGTCACGCTGGCCGAGGCGATGGTGCGGCCGTGCGCGTCGCCCGCCGCCCTGCCCTCCGCCCTCTCGCGCTGGTGGACGCGGTCGCGCATGCGGCGGGCCTCCTCGGCGCGCGCCTGCTCCGCCGAACCCCCCGCCTTGCCGGCGGACTCCCCGGGGTCGTTCTGCGTGCCGCCTGCGGGGCGGTCGGCCGGCGATTCGTCAGGGCTCACTTACGACTCCTCGGGTGCGTCGTTTCCGCTGGCGTCCTGCTCCACATCTTCGGGCTCATCGGCGTTGCGTGCAATCGCCAGGAGCGTGTCGCCGTCGGCGAGGTTCATCAGCCGCACGCCCTTGGTCTGGCGTCCGGCCTTGCGCACCTGCTTGGCGAGGGTGCGGATCACGCCGCCGCTGGAGGTGATGGCGTAGATCTCGTCGTCCACGTCGACCATGACGGCGCCGACGAGGTCGCCGCGCTTCGGATCGTGCTGGATGGTGAGCACGCCCTTGCCGCCGCGGCCCTGGGGCGTGTAGTCCTCGATGGCGGTGCGCTTGGCGTAGCCGCCCGACGTGGCCACCAGCAGGAACGCGCCGCGGCTGACGGCCGACATCGACAGCAGCTCGTCGTCGTCGTTGAAGCGCATGCCCTGCACGCCCGACGTGGCCCGGCCCATCGGGCGCAGCACGTCGTCGGCGGCGGAGAAGCGGATCGACTGCCCCTTCTTCGACACCAGCAGCAGCTCGTCCTCGGCCGAGACCAGGCGGGCGCCCACCACCTCGTCCTCACCCCGCAGGTTGATCGCGACGAGGCCGCCGGTGCGGTTCGAGTCGAAGTCGCTCAGCCGCGACTTCTTCACCAGGCCGCCCCGCGTGGCGAGCACCAGGTACGGCTGGTCCTCGTACGTCTTGATCTGGATGACCTGGGCGATGCGCTCCTCCGGCTGGAAGCTCAGCAGGTTGGCCACGTGCTGGCCGCGCGCGGTGCGCGAGGTCTCCGGCAGCTCGTACGCCTTGAGCCGGTACACCCGCCCCTTGGTGGTGAAGAACAGGATCCAGTCGTGCGTGGAGCACACGAAGAAGTGCGCGACGATGTCGTCCTGCTTGAGGTCGGCCCCACGCACGCCCTTGCCGCCGCGCTTCTGCGAGCGGTAGAGGTCGGTCTTGGTGCGCTTGGCGTAGCCGGTCTCGGTGATCGTGACCACGACGTTCTCACGGGCGATCAGGTCCTCGGCGCTGACCTCCCCGTCCGCCGGCACGATCCGGGTGCGCCGGTCGTCGCCGTGCTTCTCGACGATCTCGCCCAGCTCGTCCTTGACGATCTGCCGCTGACGCTCGGGGCGCTCGAGGATGTCCTTCAGGTCGGCGATCTCGCGCTCGATCTCGGCCAGCTCGTCGATGATCTTCTGGCGCTCGAGGGCGGCCAGGCGCCGCAGCTGCATCGCGAGGATCGCGTCGGCCTGGATCTCGTCGATGTCGAGCAGTTCCATCAGGCCGGCGCGCGCGATGTCCACCGTCTCGGACGCGCGGATGAGGGCGATGACCTCGTCGAGCGCGTCGAGGGCCTTGACCAGGCCGCGCAGGATGTGTGCGCGCTCCTCGGCCTTGCGCAGGCGGTAGCGGGTGCGCCGCACGATGACGTCGAGCTGGTGGGTCACGTACAGCCGGATCATCTGGTCGAGCCGCAGGGTGCGCGGCACGCCCTCGACGATCGAGAGCATGTTGGCGCCGAAGCTCGTCTGGAGCTGGCTGTGCTTGTACAGGTTGTTGAGGACCACGCGGGCGACGGCGTCACGCTTGAGGGTCACCACGATGCGCATGCCGATGCGGTCGTTGGTGTGGTCCTCGATCTTCGAGATACCCGACAGCTTGCCGTCCCGCACCTGCTCAGCGATCGAGGTGATGAGGTTGTCCGGGTTCACCTGGTACGGCAGCTCGGTGATGACGATCATGGTGGCGCCCTTGGGCTCCTCCTCGATCTCCACCACGCCGCGCATCTTGATCGAGCCGCGCCCGGTCTTGTACGCGTCCTCGATGCCCTGCGTGCCGGTGATAAGGCCGGCGGTGGGGAAATCGGGGCCCTTGATCCGCTCCATCATCGCGGCGAGGGTCGTCTCCTCGTCCGCCTCCGGGTTGTCGAGGCACCAGAAGACCGCCTCCGCCAGCTCGCGCAGGTTGTGCGGCGGGATGTTGGTGGCCATGCCCACCGCGATGCCGCCGGAGCCGTTGGCGAGCAGGTTGGGGAACCGGCTGGGCAGGACCGTCGGCTCCTGCGTCTTGCCGTCGTAGTTGGGGATGAGGTCGACGGTCTCCTCGTCGATCTCGCGGAGCATCTCCATGGCCAGCGGGGTGAGGCGGGCCTCGGTGTTGTGGCTGACGAATCCGTCGGTGATGAACGAGTGGTCTTCCGAGTCGACCCGCAGACTGAACACCGGCCGCACACCGCCGTCCGCGACATCGGCGACCTCGGCGTAGTAGAAGCGCCCGTCGGTGAGCTCGCGCGCGATGGCCAGCGCGTCGGGTTCGGTGATGTGCGATTCGATCTCGGCCCGGCGATGCTGCCACTGCTCGGCGCGATCGAGGTCGTGCCGGCGCAGCCAGTCTGCGTGCGCGCGGTCGTCGGTGCCGTGCTCGCGCAGGAACCGCCCCAACCCGGGCACGTGATCGTGGCTCAGCGACCGCGATGCGGCCACGGGGCTCGTCTGCTCGGCGGCGTCGAGGATGGCCCGGAGCTTGGTCTGCTTGTCGCCGCCGAAGCCGATATGCCGGGCGAAGAGCTCGGCGTCGCGGCGGTTGGTGATGGCCACCTTGTGCTCGCCCGTCGCGTGCTCGTAGCGCTTGCTGATCACACCGAACTCGAGCAGCAGCTGCTGCACCTCACGGGCGAGCCGCTCGCTGCGCGTGGAGTACGAGATCTGGACCGTGTTGCGCGGCAGGGCCGAGCAGTACCCGTCCCCGGTGAACAGCGCCTCGAGGAACGACCGCTTGCTGGACGGACCCGCGCGCCAGACGAACTCCGGGACGTATTCGGCGGCGCTGCGGACGCCGACCATCTCGCCCAGGACCGATGCCCGCAGCGCGTCGAGATTGTGAATGTCGAGCTCATGCAGGATCGATCCGGACGCGATGCGCCTGCTCGACACGTAGCGCGGTCCGCCGACGAGCGCGTCGTACATCGCGACGACGAGGCCGAAGTAGTCCTTGTCGGTGTTGTTGAACCCGGCCCGGCCCGCGGAGACGAATCCCTCGCTGACGAACGCCCCCGCGAGAAGCGCCGCCGCCGTCTCGTGCCAGTCGCCCGGGCCGAACTCCGGCGCCGGTGTGCGCTGGATGACGACGTGATCGCCCCGCCGCACCTCGGAGAGCAGCTTCCAGAGCAGGGTCGGCACGCCGGCCACGTCGACGAGGCATAGCACCGGGTGATTGGTCGTGCCCGAGAGCACGTACCCCTCGGCGGTGGTCACGGTGAGCGTGGGGTGCTCGCCCGAGTGGAACAGCACGTCGGCTGCGACGGGCTCGCCGTGCCGATCGAGCACCTTGAGGTCGTGCAGCGGGTTGTCGCTGTGCGGACGCGCTCCGGGGACGATGTCGCCGATGCGGACGGTGGCGCCGGTGGCGACGCGCACGCGCGCGTCGGCGGTGACGCAGTACCTCATGGCGGCTGCCGGGTCGTTGCCCGGCGAGCCGAAGTTGCCCTGCCCGTCCACCAGCGGGTACCGCAGCGACCAGGGCTGGGCCATGCGCACCAGGGTGTCGTAGATCGAGGAGTCGCCGTGCGGGTGGTAGTTGCCCATGGTCTCGGCCACGGACCGCGCCGACTTGACGTAGCTGCGGTCGGGCCGGAAGCCCGACTCGTACATCGCGTACAGCACGCGCCGGTGCACAGGCTTGAGGCCGTCGCGCACCTCCGGCAGCGCACGCCCGACGATGACGCTCATCGCATAGTCGATGTAGCTGCGCTGCATCTCCTGCTGAATGTCCACCGGTTCGACCCGGT
>CAZDSL010000279.1:0-4253 GCA_964507655.1 uncultured Mycobacteriaceae bacterium
GGTTCGGCGCGGTGACCGCGGCGGCCCGCAGCCCGGCCCGGGCGCGCGCATGCGCGTCGGCGCGCCGGGTGCACGCGGCGACGAGGCCCTCCAGCGGCCCGCGCCCGGCCGTCGCCTTCCACGCGAGCGCGAACAGCGCGATCACCACGAGCTGACGCACGAAACCGGACGTGGGGCCGTACACGTCGAAGTCGGAGTTGAGGAACATGATGTGGCCGACGTACACCGTCAGCGACATGGTCCCCGCCGCGGCAAGGGGCGCGAGCGCCCAGCGCGCCGCCGTGTGCGCCCGCCCGCGCAGCCCCTGCTCGAGCAGGATCACGGCGCCCAGGACGGCGAGCGTGCTGCCGATCGTCGCCATCAGGTCCAGCGGCGTGCCGGTGTGCGGGCCGTCGAAGGCCAGCCACCACCAGCTCGACGTGGGCACCACGCCGTCGGCGCCGAACAGGATCAGGTCGGAGCCGGTCTCGGCGTCGAGGCCGGCCAGCGCGGCGTCCTTGCCCCCGGACAGGTCGAACAGCAGCCACGAGAGCGTCGCCGCGGCGGCCATCATCGCGCCGCCGAGCACCAGCATCCGCACGGCCGTCGGGATCGAGCGCAGGGTCAGCCGGCCGATGACGAGGCCCGCGCACACGTACGTCATCCACACCAGCGCCGGGAACTCGCCGGTGAGCAGCACGTCGGAGACGAACTCGGCGGGGGAGTGCACGAGGTAGCCGAACGAGAGCTGCTCGTGCGTGCCCTCGACGATGTGCGGCCGCACCAGCCGGCTGAGCACCGGGGTGGCGACCATGAGGACCGCGGTGAGCGCCGCCAGCGTGCGCGTGCCGAGGAAGGTCAGCGGCACGGCCAGCAGGAACATCGCCGCGTAGAACACGAGGATCACCACGCCCAGCTCGGCGTCGGTGTAGCCCAGCAGCAGGCCGATCACCCCGATGACCAGCGCGCGCGTGACCAGCGAGGCGGCCTTCCCCGCCGCCGCAGGGCCGCGGGTCAGGCGCCGCCGGCCGACGATGAGCGAGATGCTGATGCCGGCGAGCACGGCGAACGCCGCGGAGGCGCGGCCGGCGAACAGCGAGAAGCTCAGCGTCGGGTAGCCGTTGTCGTCGTACTCGTCGAGCGAGTGCACCGCGATCATGCCGATGATGGCGAGCGCGCGCGTGACGTCGAGCGCGACGATGCGGCCGGTGGACAGGGCCGGAGCGGGCGGCCGGGCGGCGTGCCGCGGCCCGGCGGGCGGCGGGGTGGTCGGCGGCGGGGTGGTGGTGATGGTCATCGGGAGGTCCTCGTCGGGGGTGCGGGTGCGGTGGCCGGGTCGGGGTGCTGAGCAGCCGGGTGCTGAGCAGTCGGGTGCTGGGCAGCCGGGTGCGGGTCGGGCGTCATCAGGGCGTCCACCAGCGCGAGCCCGGCCGCGCGGGCCGTGGGGCCGGGCTGCGGCAGCCCGTCGTCGGCGAACCAGTCGGGCGTGGCCTCCGGGTGCGGGCCGCACACGGCGACGCGGCCGCGGCCGAATCCGGCGACCAGCGCCGCCACGGAGCCGTCCCGGTAGCGGGCGAGAACGCGGGTGCCGGCGGGTTCGGCGCGAGTGGCGTCCCCGGCCGTCGGGCCGGCGCCGGGGGTGTCGAGCGTGAACACGGGCCCGTCTTGGAAGTACATGCGGCACGGGTGCCCCTGCCAGTCGACGCCCACCAGGTGCGGCCGGGCGTCGCGCACCCGGGCCTGCGGCGCGCGGATGTGCCGCTCGGCGTCGCCCGGCAGCAGGCCGAACCCGGGCGTGCGGCCGGCCAGGTAGCCGCCCAGGCACAGGCCCAGGTAGCGGCCGCCGCCGTCGACGAAGCCGCGGATCGCGTCGGCGTGACGCCGCATTCGCCGCCACGCGGGCCGCAGCCACCCGCCGCCGGGCTGCACGTACAGCGCCGCGCCGGCCAGGGCGCCGCGGTCGAGCCGCAGCCGCTCGCGTTCGCCCACGAAGCGCACGTCGAACCCCCAGCCGCCGTCGCGGAGCAGCGCGGCCGCGGACTCCGGGCAGCCGGGCACCGACGCCTTCCCGCGGTACACCAGCGCCAGCGGGGCGGGGCCGCCGCTCACAGCGCACCGCCGGGCCGTGGGGCCGAGAGCTGCGCGGGGATGCCCGCCCACCGGCTGTGCGGCGGCAGGTGTTCGCCCTTCATCAGCAGCGACAGGGCCTCGAGCTCGGCGCGCTCGCCGATCGCGCTGTCGTACAGCACGATCGCGCGGGTGCCCACGGTGGCGTCGGCGCCGACGCGCACCCGCGACATCTTCATCACCCTGTCTTCGAACAGGTGCGTCTGCAGCGACACCTCGTGGCCCACCGACGCTCCGTCGCCCACCTCCACCAGGTCGAACTCGGTGAGGTAGGTGGTGTCGATGCAGGTGCCCCGCCCGATGCGCGCACCGAAACGGCGCAGCGCCGGGGCCAGGAACGGCGTGCCGCGCAGCTGGTCGAGCAGCACGGGCACGGCCGCCGACTCGTAGAGCCCGGTGGCGAACTCGGACCGGCGCACGAACGGGTCCCACAGCGGCGCCACCCGCGGCTCGTACCGGCCCACCATGTTGTTCTTCACCGCGGCGGAGTACAGCAGCACGCCGACGGCGGTGACGATCGCGAACAGCGGCGCCGTCGCCACCACCCACCACAGCCCGACCGCGCGCGCCACCAGCGACACCGCCAGCAGGTAGAAGTACAGGCTCACCCCGATCACGGTGGCGGGCAGCGTGATCCGGAAGAACTCGATGAACAGCCGGTGCGCCACCAGCGCGCGGGCGGGGCGGAACGTCGTCTCCTCCGGGAAGCCGCCGCTGTCCTGGCGCGCGGGCAGGTAGATGGCGGGCGAGCCCAGCCACGACGTGCCCTCGGGCACCCCCTCGGCCGGCGGCACGGTGAGCACGCCCACCAGCGAGCCGTCGTCGGTCTCGGCGCCGGCCGGCAGCAGCGACGCGTTGCCGACGAACGCGCGCTCGCCGAGCGTGGTGCGTGCGGTGGCGAACCGGCCGTGCGCGTGCACCGCGCCGCCGATGCCCGCCATGTCGGCGACGAAGCTGTCGGGGCCCACCGTGAGCAGGTCGGGGTCGATGTGGGCGACGGTGGAGACCTCGGCGCCGCGGCCGACGTCGGCACCGAGCATCCGCAGCCACGGGCCGGTGTAGAGCGTGGCGTACAGGGAGTTGGTGTAGGCCAGCGACATCTCCAGCAACTTGTCCACCGCCCACTTGCGCAGGCCCAGCATGGTGTGCGCGTCGTGCGTGCCCTCGGGCATCCGCGGCAGCAGCAGCTGCTTGCCCCCGGCGACCACGGCGCACACGGTGGCGACGTACACCACGCCGGTGGTGAGCGTCGCCAGCAGCGCGGCGAGCATCCCGTAGTGCAGCAGCACCAGCCACACGATGACCAGGCTCGGCACGATGGTGGCGATGGCGGTGAGCTCCAGGGCCGCGAGCGCGGCCGCCGCGGCCAGCAGGAACCCGCGGCGGGGCGGGGCGGCCGGCGGGGCGGCCACGAGCTCCTCGACCAGCCCGGGCAGCGCCGCCACCTCGTGCGAGGGCGATCCGGCCCAGCGCTCGCCCGCGCCGACGGCCTGGCAGGCCGCGACCAGCGACTGGTCGGCCAGCATCGCACCCCGGCCCAGCGCGGCGCCCGGCTCGAGCACGCAGTTGGCGCCGACGTAGGCGTCGTCGCCCACGGTGATGGGGGCGACGATCACCCGGCCGCCCTGCACGCTCCACCCGCGCAGCACCGAGTTGTGCCCCACGGAAGCGCCCGCGCCCACGGTGAGCATCGACGGCGCGCCGACGGCGGCGGTGCCGATGTGCGCGCCGGCGCCGACCCGCGCGCCCAGGGCACGCAGGAACGGGGAGAGGAGCGGCGAGCCGCTGAGCACCGGCAGCGGCGAGAGCGCCAGCAGCCGGTCGACGGCCCACAGCCGCACGTGCACCGAGCCCCACAGCGGGTGGCCGCCGGGGGCGATCCCGCGCGAGAGCGGCCGGACCAGCAGCAGCGGCGCCACCCAGCGCACGCCCAGATAGGTGGGGACGGTGGCGATGAGCAGGCCGGCGAGCGTCGCGCTCGTCGCCCGGCCGCCGTGCAGGTGGTAGACGATCGAGACGGGCAGCGTCACCACCAGCAGGATGAGCATGAGGAACGCGCCCTGGAATCCGCCGGCGCGCGCGATGCGCCGCTGCGGCGGGGCGGGGGGCGGCGGCGCGCCCGGGCCGCCGTCCGCGCCGCTGCCCGT
>CAZDSL010000280.1:0-4213 GCA_964507655.1 uncultured Mycobacteriaceae bacterium
GGCGCCCGCCGGCGTCGGCGGGCGCCTGCTGCGGCGCGGGCGCCGGGTGGGCGGGGGCGCCCGTGGGCGACTGCGCGGCGGTGACCTGCGGCAGCGGCACGGCGGCCACGACCCGGCGGACGACGTCGTCCGGGGAGACCTCGTCGGCGAGCGCGTCGTAGGTGAGCACCAGGCGGTGCCGGAGGACGTCGGGCACCACCTCGACGATGTCCTGCGGGACGACGTAGTCGCGCCCCCGGATGAGCGCGAGCGCCCGCGCCGCCGCGATGATGCCGAGCGTGGCGCGCGGGGAGGCGCCGTAGGCGATCCACGCGCCCACCTCGTCCACACCGTGGGCCTGCGGGTCGCGCGTCGCGGTGATGAGGCGGACGACGTAATCGACCAGCGCGTGGTGCACGAACACGGTGCCCACCGCCTGCTGGAGGCGGACCAGGTCGTCGGGGCTGAACACCTGCTGCGGCACCGGCGGCGCCCCGCCCATGCGGTAGACGATCTCGCGCTCCTCCTCGGCGGTGGGGTAGCCCACGAGCACCTTGAACAGGAAGCGGTCGCGCTGCGCCTCCGGCAGCGGGTACACGCCCTCGCTCTCGATGGGGTTCTGCGTGGCCATGACGAGGAACGGCTGCGGCATGGGGTAGGTGGTGCCGCCGATGGACACGTGGCCCTCGGCCATCACCTCGAGCAGCGCCGACTGCACCTTGGCGGGCGCGCGGTTGATCTCGTCGGCCAGCACGAAGTTCGCCACGACGGGGCCGAGCTCGGTGTCGAACTCCTCGCGGCCCTGCCGGTAGATGCGGGTGCCGAGCAGGTCGGTGGGGACCAGGTCGGGGGTGAACTGGATGCGCGAGAAGCCGCCGCCCATGACGGTGGCGAACGTCTCGACGGCGAGGGTCTTGGCGATGCCCGGCACGCCCTCGAGCAGCACGTGGCCGCCGGCGAGGACCGCGACGAGCATGCGCTCGACGAGGTGGTCCTGCCCCACGATGACCCGCTTGATCTCGTACACGGCGCGCTCGATGCGTTCCGTGTCCGCCGGGAGGCCCGCGGCCCGCTGCCCGTCCCCCGCGGGCGCTCCCCCGCCCTGCTGCCGACCGCTCATCCCATGGTCCGTCACCGGCCACCGACCTCCTGATCTCCGTGCCTGCCGCGCGAGTGCACGCGCCTTCGGCCGCCCCCGCCGCGCCGACCGGGCCGGACCGCGACGGTGCGGCGCGGTCGACTCACTCGATCATGCGGACGGCGTACGGCTGTATCCCGGACCACCGTACCGGTGCCACCCGCACCGCGCTTCCGGAGAACGGCGCCTCCAGCATCTGGCCGTCGCCCAGGTACAGCGCGACGTGCTGGCTGCCGCCCGGGCCCCAGAAGAGCATGTCGCCCCGGCGGGCCTCGTCGACGGGCACCTGGTCGCCGGCGGTGTACTGGTAGCCGGAGTACTTGGGCAGCGAGATGCCCACACCCGCGAACGCGTAGACCATGAGCCCCGAGCAGTCGAAGCCGACGTTCTCGTAGTCGTGGTACTCGTCGGCCACGCCGCCGTCGCGGACACCCAGGGTGGGGCCGTTCGCGTTGCCGCCGCCCCACGAGTAGCGGACGCCGAGCTGCGACATCCCGCGGTCGATGACGATCTCGATCTTCTCGGCGGCCGACTTGCTCGACACGGCCGAGTCGACGGTGCCGCTGACGTCGCCCTTCTCCTGGCTGGCGGCCACCGCCTTCGCGGCGGCCTGGGCGGCCGTGTCGGCGGCCGAGCGCGCCGCGGCCGCGGCGGCGGCCGGGCGGGCGGCGGCCTGGGCGGCCTCGGCGGCCGCCTCCTCCGCCTGGCGCTGCCGGTCCCACGCCTCGTACACCTGGCGCTGCGACTGGAGCCCGTCGACGTTGTCGCGCGCGGCGGCCAGCTCGTTCTCGGCCTGCTGCTTGTCGGCCTCGATGCGGGCCTTCTGCGCCTGCTGCGCCGACGCGGCGCTCTCGGCCTCGGAGATGGCCTGCTTGGCCGCGGCCTCCTTGCGCCGGGCGTCGTCGGCCGCCGCGTCGGCGCGCTGCTTCGCCGCCTTGTTGGCGGCCACCTTGTTGGCCTCGTCGGCGCGGGCGCGCTGCAGGCGCGTCATGGAGGTCTCGAACGCGTCGCGCACGACCTCCATGAGCCGTGCGCGGGTGAGGACGTCGTCGGGGCCGTCGGAGCCGAGGAACATCGTCAGCGACCCGACGGGTGCACCCTGCTGATAGCCGGTGGACACGTACTGCTCGAACTGCTGCTGCGCGCGGATGATGGCCTGGCCGGCGTCGCCGAGCTGGCGGGTGGCCGTCTCCACCGCCGCGGCGGCCCGGGCCGCGACGCCGCGGGCCTGCTGCAGGTCGACCAGCGCCTTGTTGGCCGCCTCGCGCTTGATCTGCACGGCGCCGATGAGGTCCTGCAGCTGCTGGTCGGCCTGGGCGATGCGGTTGATCAGGTCGCTGACCTGGCCCACTCCCTGGGTGACCGCGCCGGCCGCCTGCTGGAGCTGTGCATCGGAAGGGTTGGGGGGCGGCGGAGGCACGGCCTGCGACACCCCGGGGGAGGTCAGAAAGATCGCCGCTGCGGCGAGGGCGCCGGCCCCCGCCCGGGCGCGTGCCCCCGGCAGCCGACGCTGCCCGGCCCCGCACGCGCCGGTTCCACTACGTCCCACGAAGTTCTCCCTCGGTTTCGCCGCGCCCGCGCGCGCCCGGCCGGACCGGACGCCCGCGAGCGGGGCAGCGTGCGCGGGGCGCTTCCCTTCGCTCCGCACATACCGGATGCCGCCCTCGGGGCCGATCGGCGCCTACCTGACCGAACCTGCCGTGTCAAGCTGACGCGCCGCATCAACTCCCTTGCGCAACATCCGTGCCAGTAGCACCGTACGACAAGTCGAGCCCCATCGTGAACTTCTGTCACAAACAACAGCGCTGTAATCCGTGAAAGCGCAGGTGAAGAGGCCGGCGAGGGGGTGAGCGCAGTGGGATGCAACCCCGAGCCGGGGCCCGCCTGCGGTGGTGACGGTCACAGACCGGGGTGCGGGGTGCGCGCGGGCACGCGCGAGGGCGGGCCAAGGCGAGGGCGGGCGCGCTCGAGAGCGGGCGCGATACGCGGGACCCGCGGGCGGGCGCGGGCCCGTGTCAGGTGGGCCCGCGTCAGGCGCGGCGGCGCGCCCGGCGCACGTTGAGCGCGGTGCCGGCGGCGACGAGCACCACCACCACGGCGAGGAGCGCCGCGGAGACGGCCGTCCACGGGAAGTCGTGGCCGTCGACCTGCTCGACGAACTGGCGGGCGGTGACGGTGAGCTCGGGCGAGCGCGGCTGCTGCACGGCGTTCTCGGCCGACTCGAGGGTGAACCGGCTGAGCGTGTCGCTGTAGGTGCCGATCTGGCCCGGGCTGAGCGCGAGCACGGTGCCGCCGTCGGCCTTGCCCACCGCGGTGGACAGGTCGCGCAGGTGCTCGGGGTAGGCGACGAACGAGTTGAACTTCTTGGCCCACTGGTCGTGCGGCACCACCACCACGGAGAGGTCGAGGCCCTGCGCGTGCGCCTGCGCCACCACGTCGCGCAGGCCGGCGGCCTGATCGGACAGCTCCGGCGGCACGAAGACCCCGTCGGCCGACACGGCGTCGATGGCCTGCTGCACATCCACCCCGGCGAGCTCGGGCGAGGCGTACGCGTCGGCGGCGGGGCCGGCCGCGGCCGTGCTGGGAGAACTCATGCGGGGAACCTCTCGATGGACACGCCGACGATCACCGGCAGTGTAATGGTGCCCGCGGAGGCACCCCGCCACCGACACGCGCCGCCGCCTCCCCCGGCGGCGCGCGCCTGTTCAGCACGTAGTACGCCCGTACTGTTAGACTCGGCGGCGAGCCGAGGCGCGAACCCGGAACCGGCGCCGGACGCTCCGCATCGCAGTGCGGACGCCCCACGCCCCGCCGCCGGGCCGCGGCCCGTCGCGGCGGGCCGGTCCCCGCGACTCGCGCAGCCGCCCGTGCAGTCCCGCAGGCGGCGAGCATCTATGACGAGTGGAGCGCACGTGAGCACCAGTAACGATTCGTTCGGCGCGCGCGGCACGCTCGAGGTCGGAGGCACCTCCTACGAGGTCTTCCGGCTCTCGGCGCTGCCGGGCACGGAGAAACTCCCCTACTCGCTGAAGGTTCTCGCGGAGAACCTGCTGCGCAACGAGGACGGCAAGAACATCACCGCCGAGCAGATCCGGG
>CAZDSL010000281.1:0-4161 GCA_964507655.1 uncultured Mycobacteriaceae bacterium
GGAGTCGGGCTCGCGCCGGCCGGCGAGCATGCCGAGCAGGCTCGACTTGCCGTCGCCGTTGCGCCCCACGATACCTATACGGTCGCCCTCGTCGACGCCGAGCGAGACGGAGTCGAAGACCACTTTCGTCGGATATTCGAGATGAAGGGCCTCGGCCCCTAGGAGATGCGCCATGTCGTATCTAGCGTATCGGGCGGTTCGTGCGTGCCGGAGCGACGTCGTGGCCGTGCTCTTGGTTCGTGCCCGTGTTCATAATTCCTCCAAAATTTCTTCGGCACCAGTCTGGTCCGTGCGGGCACCGCGGAAACACGGGGGTTTTCACGCCGCGGGCGAGGGCACCAGAAATTTTGGAGGAGTTGTGAACAGGGGCGGGCGTGGTTAGGGCCGGGTGGGGGGCCTAGCCTTTGACGGCTCCTTGGGTGATGCCGCTGACGAAGCTGCGTTGGAAGATGAGGTAGACGACGACGATGGGGGCGAGCACCATGATGGTTGCGGCCGATAGTAGGGGGATGTTGGTGCCGTATTGGCCGACGAAGAAGCCGAGTCCGGCGGGGGCGGTGCGTTTGTCGGGGTCTTGCATCATGACGAGTACGAGGAGGAATTGGTTCCAGGACCACATGAAGTCGAGGACGCAGAGGGTGGTGATGGCTGGCCAGGAGATGGGCAGTAGTACGTTGCGGAGGATTTTGCGGTCGTTGGCGCCGTCGATGCGTCCGGATTCGACTAGTTCGCGGGGGATGCCGGTGAAGTGGGTTTGCATCCAGTAGACGCCGAAGGGCAGGAATAGTGAGGTTTCGGCTAGGGCGACGCCGAGATAGGAGTCGGTCAGGCCCATTGGTTTGAGGTTGAAGTAGAGGGCGACGACGACGAGTTCGACCGGGAGGGTCAGGCCGAGCACGAACGCCAGGGAGATGCCCTTGGCGCCGGGTGGGCGCAACAAGGCTAGGGAGAAGCCGGCGAGGGTGGAGAGGATGACGGTCAGGGGCACGACGATCACGGCGATGATGACGCTGGAGATCATGAGGTGGTTGAAGTTGCCGGCTTGCCAGGCGTCGACGAAGTTGCCCCAGGATAGGGACTTCGGGATGCTCAGGCCCCCGACCTGCGCGTCTGCTGGTTGGAGGGCGGCGAAGATGATGCTCAGGAACGGGATGATCACGACGATCGCGAAGAGTGTCAGGAGTGCGTAGCGTAGGGAGAGTCCGCCGACGGTGGGTTTCATGATTCTTTCTCCCTCATGAAGTAGCGGATGAGGCTGACGATGATGATGACCAGGATGGTCAGGGCGACGGCCAGGGCGCTGGCTTCACCGATTTGGGATTGGTTGAAGGCCAGGCGGTAGACGAGCAGGCCCGGGACGGTGGTTTGGTTGGAGGGGCCGCCGTTGGTGGTGACGTAGACCAGGTCGAAGCTGGCCAGGGCGGCGATGGTGGTGATGAGGGTGGCGATGGTGATCTCGCCGCGGACTCCGGGGACGGTGACGCTGAAGAACTGGCGGACCACGCCGGCGCCGTCGAGGCGGGCGGCTTCGTAGAGGGCGGTGTCGATCTTCTGGGCTCCGGACAGGAACAGGACCATGCATAGTCCGCTCATCGTCCAGGTGCCGATGAATCCCAGGGCGATCAGGGCCAGGTAGTAGTCGCCCAGCCAGGCGTGGGCGATCGAGTCCAGTCCGATCAGGCGTAGGGCCTGGTTGACGACGCCGTCGTCGGCATACATCCACCGCCAGGTGATGCCTACTGCCACCAGGGGCACGACCTGGGGGAGGAAGAAGATGGTGCGGTAGAAGGTCATGCCGCGGCGGACTTTGCCCATCAGCAGGGCGGTGAGTACCAGTCCGATGAAGATCGGGATGAACGCGAAGAAGATGATCAGGATCAACGCGTGCAGGATCGACCCGTAGAGGATCGGGTCCTGCAGGATCTTCGTGTAGTTCTCCACCCCCACGAAAGCCGGCGGCGAAATCCCGTCCCAGTGCAGCAGAGAGAGATACACGGTACTCAGCCCCGAGAACACGGCGAAGAACCCGTAGACGATCGCGGCCGGGAGGATATAGAGCAGGGCGTGGACGGCTCGGCGGGCACGCAGACGCCGAGCCGCCGGAGTCGACGGGGGACGACGCCGGGCCGTGCGGCGAGCGGGAGACTCCACCCGCCGCACAGCCTCAGTGGCAGTACTACTACTCATGGTAACTCGACCACTCCGACTGGAGACTCTTCACGAAGGACTCGGCATCGGTGTGCCCCGTGATCAGGCCCTGAACACCGGACTCGAGCTTGTCGATCATGCCCGGTGAGGCATAGTCGGGGAACGACACGACGCCGTCACCGCCGGCGACCGCCTTGAACGCGTCGGCGACCGTCTGGCCGAGCGGACTGTAGTCGACGTCGCCCTCTGTGCTCACGGGGAGGAACCCGGCATCGGCTTCAGCGGGAGCAGCCTCGGCGGTTGCCATGTAATTCAGGAACGCCGCCGCGGCATCCGGATGCTTGGTCTTCGCCGAGATCGAGTAGGCGACGCTACCGCCGGATGCGACGGGCGGGGCATCCGCTGACGTGTCCGGCATGAGGAAGAACCCGGCGTCGTCACCGAGTGCCTTCTCGACCTTCGCCACGTTCCAGTTGCCGGTGACGAGGAAGGCCGAGTTGCCGCCGGTGAAGTTGGCCAGCGCATCGCTGTCCGAGACGGCCGAGGCACCCTTGGGGATGTAGCCGGACTTGGTCCACTCCGAGATCAGCTTCGCCGCCTCGGTGGCCCCGTCGGTCTCGATCGTCGCGCCGTCGGCACCGTAGACCCAGTTCTTGTAGTCCTGCACGTCGCCGAGCACGTTGGCCAGGGCGTTCCAGAGCTGGAACCCGCCGACCTCGAGCCCGCCGACGCTGAAGGGCTGAATCCCGGCGTCCTTGAGCGTCGCCAGGTCGTCCTTGAACTCGTCGAGGGTCGCCGGCGGGTTGTCGATGCCCGCCTTGCTCAACAGCGCCTTGTTGTAGAAGACGCCGAGCAGTGACATGGCGCCGGGTGTGGCGTAGAGATGCCCCGTGTTGAACTCTTTGGCGTCGTCACTAGCCGTGAGCGCTTCGAGGCTGCCGGCCGGGAACGCGTCGTCCCAACCGTAGGCCTTGGAGTACGGGTCGAGGTTGAGGACCAGATGCGCGGGAATCAGAGACCGCATCGCGCCGGGGTTGTACTCGGCGATATCCGGTGGAGAGTCGGAGGACATGGCCCGCTTGATCGACTTGATGTAGTCGCTGAACGGAACCTGTGTCACCTTCACCGTGACGTTGGAGTGTTTGTCTTCGAACCCCTTGGCGAGTGCTTTGGTGGGCGGGTCGACGTAGGAGACGGTGAGGGTGATGTCCTCATCGGGGACTTCCGTCGACACGTCGGTGCTGCCCGTGTTCGATTCGTCGCCGGAGTTGTCGCCTCCCGACGAACCGAACGTCGCGCATCCTGAGAGGATGAGCGCAGCTGAGGCCGTCAGCGCTAGGGCTGCCGTGCCTCGTGTGTGTATCTTCTTCATCGTCCTGCCTCCTTGCAGTGATTGGTAGACGTTATTGGTCTTGTGCGCGGTACCCTCCCGCGCCGGCGTATGGATGCGATTGATCAGTGCCTGCCACCTCCACGGGGTGCCCGTTGGCGGCGGAGCGACGGGCGGCATCCACGATCTGAAGCGTGCGATAGCCGACCATGCCGTCGGGTTGCGGTCGCTGGCCGGTACGCACGGCTCGGGTGAACTCGCGAATCATGGCCGCGTCGAGGTTGTCGCCGACCGAGGCATACACCGCGCCGGCATCACCGTAGCCGCCCAGGTGCTGGGCGAACGGCGCGATCGCCGCGCTGCCGAGGGTGCCGACGACGTTGAGGCTCAGCTCGCCCCAGGTGGGGGCCGCGTCGGGGTAGCTCCACGAGCAGTCGATGGTGGCGACCGTGCCGCCGTCGTAGGTGATCGTCACGAGCCCGCCGGTCTCGACCTCGACGCCGCGGTCGGCGTGGAGGATCCGGTTCGACACTGCGTGGACGGTGACCGCTCGCTCGGCCAGGAGCGCGTCGAGCAGGTCGGCGCAGTGCACCACGTGATCGACGAGGACGCCGCCGCCGGCGAGTTCCGGATCGGTGAACCACGCCCGTTCGCCGATGGGGATCTGACCGTTGTTCGTGCCC
>CAZDSL010000282.1:0-4160 GCA_964507655.1 uncultured Mycobacteriaceae bacterium
GTCACCTACATGATCGACGGCGTCTTCGAGCATCAGGACTCCAACGGCGGCGGCGGCACGATCACCAACGGCGACACGCAGTGGATGACGGCCGGCGGCGGCATCCTGCACATCGAGCGCCCGCCCGAGCACCTGGTGCTCTCCGGCGGCCTGTTCCACGGCGTGCAGCTGTGGGTCAACCTGCCGCGCGACAGCAAGCGCGCCCACCCGCGCTACCAGGACATCGGCTCGAAGCACGTCACGCTGCTCTCGTCCCCCGACGGCGGCGCGCTGCTGCGGGTGATCGCGGGCGAGCTCGACGGCCACGCCGGCCCCGGCAGCACCTACACGCCGATCACGCTGGTGCACGCCACCATCGCTCCCGGCGCCTCGGTGCGCCTGCCGTGGGACCCGTCCTTCAACGCCCTGGCCTACGTGCTGGCCGGCGACGGCTCCGTGGGCGAGGACCGGCACCCGGTGACGACGGGGCAGCTGGCCGTGTTCGGCGAGGGCGACCACCTCACCCTGCGCGCCGCCGAGACGCAGGATTCGCGCACCGCATCGCTCGAGGTGTTCCTGCTGGGCGGCCGCCCGATCCGCGAGCCCATCGCCATGTACGGGCCGTTCGTGATGAACACCAAGGCCGAGATCCTCGAGGCGTTCGAGGACTTCCAGGCCGGGCGCCTGGGCTCCGTGCCCGCCACGCACGAGTCGCGCTGACGCCGCCGCAGGGCCCGCCGGGACGCTCCCCGGCGGGCCCTGCCGCGTCAGATGACGGTGCCGACGTCGGCGGCGACGATCCGGTCCATCGCCCGCTCGGCCACCGCCGCGATCGTCATCGACGGGTTGCACGCCGCGCAGTTGCCGGGCATGAGCGCGCCGTCGAGCACGTACAGCCCCCGCTGGCCCAGCACGCGCCCCTCCAGGTCGCACACCGCGCCCATGGACGCCCCGCCCAGCGGATGCCACGTGGAGGGCACGGCGAGGTTGGTGTCGGTGACCACCGACCCGGGCCCGGCGATGGCGCGGACCAGCGGGTCGATCGTGCCGTGCTGGATGGCGGCGTCGCCGTCGGCGGGCCAGTGCAGGTCCACCGCGTCGCGCGCCCCGTCGTAGGTGAAGCCGCCGCGCGCGTCGCTCACCCCGTAGCCGACGAGCATCGTGCTGTGCGGGTCTACCGACAGCGGCGGGATCGACGCCTGGATCACGGTGGACGCGGTGGCCGGGTCCGCCCAGTTGAGGCTGCCGTAGACGACGGGGCCGCCCTGCTCGGCGCCGAAGCCCCCCGCCGGGTCGGTCCACACGTAGATGCGGTCGGCGTTGGTGCCCCAGCCTCCGCCGAGGGCGTCGGGCAGGTCGGGGATCGCGCCCAGCGCCCGCGCCCGCACCAGCATGCGCGTGGTGCCCAGGCTGCCCGCCGCCATCACCAGCGTCTGCGCGGTGAGGATCTTCGTCTCCAGCACCGTGCCCGCCGCATCGGTCCTGTCGACGAGCACCGTCCAGCGGCCGTCGCGCGCACGCTCCACCGAGGTGACGTGGTGCAGCGGCGCCACCGTGACGCGGCCGGTGGCCTCGGCCTGGCGCAGGTAGGTGACGTCCACCGAGTGCTTGCCGCCGTTGTTCACGCCCATCGCGCCGTCGCCGTTGGTGTACGACGGGGCCATCTCGCCGCGCAGCTCGGCCAGCGCGTAGTCCCAGTCGATGGGCATGGGGATCTTCTCCACCGGCAGGCCGGCCCGCCGGGCGTTGCGCGCGAAGGCCCGCGCCGCGGCGTAGTGGGGGCTGGCGATGAGCGCGTCGGGCGCCGTCTCCACCTGCAGCATCCGCGACACCCGCGGGTAGTGCACCCGGTGCATCTCGGTCCAGTCGAGCGCCGCCGGGAACTGCGTGGCGAACACGTCCTCCGCGGGCTCGAGCGTCATGCCCTGGTAGACGAGCGATCCGCCGCCCACGCCGGCCGCGCACAGGGCCGTCATGGTGGGCGTGGCGACCGCCTCGATGAGGCCCGCGTACGGGTCGAACGCCACGGGGCGGCCGAACAGCTCCGGCGCCGAGCCGTACCAGAGGATGCGCTTGTCGGGGTGCGAGGCGTGCGGGAAGGTCTGCGCGTCGGGGCCGGTGGGCCAGCGCAGGCCCCGCTCGAGCACCAGCACCGGCACGCCCGCCTGCGCCAGCCGCAGCGCCGCCACGCCCCCGCCGAAGCCGGAGCCGACCACCACCACCCGGTGCTCCTCGCGGGTCACCGGCACGGCGCCCACCCGCGCCGCGGTGCCGGCCAGCGCCGACGCCCCCGGCAGCGCCACCGCCAGCCCCGCCGCCGCGGCCCCGAACAGGAACGATCTGCGATCGATTCCGGACACGCACTCTCCCCTCTCGCCGGACCCCGCCGCGCACGTGAGCGCACGCACTCCGGGGCCGGAACGGGCGCCGGGTCACAGCGACCGGCGCGAAAACCGGTCCAAAACTAGACACTCGGAGCGACAAGTGTCAAGAACCGGGGGCCGTCACGCGCCCTGGAGGGCCGGCCGCAGCCACCGCAGCAGGAACGCGCGCAGGTCGGCGTCGGAGCGCACCGGCTCGTCGTCGAAGAAGACCGCCGGGATGGCCAGCATCAGCGCCATCTCGGCCACGTCGTCGAGGCTCAGCGGCAGCGCGTCGGCGCGCTCCTCGAGCGGGGCGAGCAGCGCGCGGCCGATGGGCTTGGCGCGCGCGAGCATGCCCGGGTCGAGCAGCGGGTTGCCCGGCTCGATGCGCAGCAGGCGGCGCAGCACCGGGTCGGTGCGCACCACCGCGCGGCCGGCGACGATGAGCTCGGCGACGTACTCGGCGGGCGGCGCGCCGGGCGCAATGCGGGCGCGGATGCCGCCGTAGGCGCGCAGCGTCAACTCCGCCATCGCCTGCGAGAGCAGCTCCTCGCGGGTGCCGAAGTTCGAGTACACCGTCTGCCGCGTCACCCCCGCCGCCTGCGCCGCCGCGGCGATGGTGACGGACTCGAAGCCGCCCCGGCCCACCAGCTCCAGGGTGGCGTCGATGATCCTGCCGCGTGACCGCACGCCCCCAGTATCCGGCAGCGCGCGCCGCAGAGCCTCCCCGGACACGACGACGCGCGGCCCCCCGGGGGGGTCGGCTCCGCCGGCGGGCCGCGCGGGGGCGCGGGGGGGCGGCCGTGCCCAGCCCGTGCTTGTGCGGCGCGTGCTCGGCGGGCACGCGAGTCGGCACGTTGCCGAGCTTGTCGAACCACTCCTCGATCAGCGGGATCTCCGACTTCCACTCGTCGACGTCCACCTTGAGCGCCTCGTCGACGTCGGCGAGGTCGGCGTCGAGGCCGTCCAGGTGCAGCTGCTCGGCGGTGGGCACGTAGCCGACGGCCGTCTTCTCCGCCTCGGCCTTGCCCTCGATGCGCTCGATGATCCACTTGAGCACGCGCGAGTTCTCGCCGAAGCCCGGCCACAGGAAGCGCTTGTCGTCGCCGCGGCGGAACCAGTTGACGTAGAAGATCTCGGGCAGCTTGGCCGCGTCGGCCTGCTTGCCGATCTCGACCCAGTGGGCCAGGTAGTCGTTGGCGCTGTAGCCGATGAACGGCAGCATCGCCATCGGGTCGCGGCGGACGTTGCCCACCTTGCCCTCGGCGGCGGCCGTCTGCTCGCTGGAGAGCGTGGCGCCCATGAAGGTGCCGTGCTGCCAGTCGAACGACTGCGTGACCAGCGGGATCGTGTCCTTGCGGCGGCCGCCGAACAGGATCGCCGAGATCGGCACGCCCTGCGGGTCGTCCCACTCGGGCGCGAGGATCGGGCACTGCGACATCGGGGTGCAGTAGCGCGAGTTGGGGTGCGCGGCCTTCTCGCCCGACTCGGGGGTCCAGTCGTTGCCGTGCCAGTCGATGAGGTGCGCGGGCGTCTCGCCGTCGATGCCCTCCCACCACACGTCGCCGTCGTCGGTGCGGGCGACGTTGGTGTAGACGGTGTTGCCGGCCTCGACCGTCTTCATGGCGTTGGGGTTGGAGTCGTGGCTGGTGCCCGGCGCCACGCCGAAGAAGCCGGCCTCCGGGTTGACCGCGTACAGCCGGCCGTCCTCGCCGAAGCGCAGCCAGGCGATGTCGTCGCCCAGGGTCTCGGCGCGCCAGCCCGGGATGGTGGGCTCGATCATCGCCAGGTTGGTCTTGCCGCAGGCGCTGGGGAACG
>CAZDSL010000283.1:0-1394 GCA_964507655.1 uncultured Mycobacteriaceae bacterium
ACCACGCCGACGGCGTCACCACGCGGCGCCCGCGCATGCTGGGCGTGCAGGCGGCCGGGGCGGCACCGCTGGTGCACGGCGCCCCGGTGAAGGACCCGGAGACCATCGCCACCGCCATCCGGATCGGCGCGCCCGCGTCGTGGAACGGCGCCGTGTCCGCCAAGGAGGAGTCGGACGGCCGGTTCCACGCGGCCACCGACGACGAGATCCTCGCCGCGTACCGCTTCGTCGCCTCGCGCGAGGGCGTGTTCGTCGAGCCGGCGTCGGCGGCGAGCATCGCCGGCGTGCTGGCGGCGGCGGAGGACGGCTGGCTCGAGCGCGGCCAGACGGTCGTGTGCACGGTCACCGGCAACGGGCTCAAGGATCCGGACACCGCCCTGCTCGGCATGCCCGAGGTCAAGCCGATCGGCGTCGATCCGGTGGCGGTCGCGGCCGCGCTGGACCTGGCCTGATGGCGTTCACCGCGCGGACGATCGGGGACCAGTCGATGACCGAACTGCTGCCGGAGGGGCTGCGGGTGCGCGTGCGGGTGCCCGCGTCCAGCGCCAACCTCGGCGCGGGGTTCGACTCGCTCGGGCTCGCCCTGGGCATCCACGACGAGATCGAGATCGCGACGATCGCCGCGGGCCTCGAGGTGGAGGTCGAGGGCGAGGGCGCGGGGGAGGTGCCGCTGGGCGCCTCGCACCTGGTGGTGCGGGCCGTCGAGCGCGGCTTCGAGGCGGCCGGCGTGTGGGTGCCCGGCCTGCGGGTGCGCTGCCGCAACGCCATCCCGCACTCGCGTGGGCTCGGCTCGTCGGCCGCGGCGGCCGTCGGGGGGCTCGTCGCGGCGAACGAGCTGGTGGGCTCGGCGCAGCCCGGGCTGCGGCTGACGCCCGCCCAGGTGCTGCAGCTGGCCTCGGAGTTCGAGGGGCATCCCGACAACGCCGCCGCGAGCATCTTCGGCGGCGCCACCGTGTCGTGGTCCGACTCGTGCGGCCCCGACCGCCGCTACTCGGCGGTGCCGCTGGCGGTGCACCCCGACATCCGGGCGCACGTGTTCGTCCCCGATCACCGCGCGTCCACGTCGGAGGCGCGCGGGCTGCTGCCGCAGGAGGTGCCGCACAAGACGGCGGCCTTCAATGTGGGGCGCTCCGCGGTGATGGTCGTGGCGCTCACGCAGCGACCCGACCTGCTGCTCGAAGGCACGGAGGACATGCTGCACCAGCCGTTCCGCACCGAGGCGATGCCCGATTCGGCCACGCTGGTGCGCCTGCTGCGGGCACGCGGTGTCGCCGCGGCGATCTCCGGCGCCGGCCCCACGGTGCTGGCCCTGGGCACGGACGCGCTGGGCGCCGACATCCGCGACGAGGCAGCGGCGCTGGGGTTGCGCATGCGTGCCGTGGACATCGCCGCGG
>CAZDSL010000283.1:1494-4149 GCA_964507655.1 uncultured Mycobacteriaceae bacterium
GCGGCGGCGCGGTCAGATCTGCTCGACGGTGAACTCGCCCTCCCGGTACTGCGTGCGCAGGCGCTTCTTGTCGAACTTGCCCACCGAAGTCTTGGGGACCTCGGTGATCCGCGCCCAGTTCTCGGGCAGCTGCCACTTGGCGACGCTGCCGGCCATGAACTCCTGCAGGTCCTTCGCGGTGGCCGTCGCGCCCTCGCGCAGGACCACCGCGACGAGCGGCCGCTCGTCCCACTTCTCGTCCGGGATGCCGATCACCGCGGCCTCGAGCACGTCCGGGTGCCCCATCACCAGGTTCTCCAGCTCCACCGAGGAGATCCACTCGCCGCCCGACTTGATGATGTCCTTCGAACGGTCGGTGAGCGTGAGGTAGCCGTCCGGGGTGATGGTGCCGACGTCGCCGGTGCGCAGCCAGCCGTCGTCGAACTTGTCGGGCGCCTCCACCCCGTAGTACGCGCCCGCGATCCACGGCCCGCGCACCTCGAGCTCGCCCACCGAGGTGCCGTCCTTGGGGACGATCGCGCCGGCGTCGTCCACCAGGCGGGCCTCCACGGCCGCCGGGAAGCGGCCCTGTGTGTAGCGGTAGCGCCATGCCTCCTCGCCCGTCGTCCCCGCGGGGGCGTGCGCCACCGAGCCGAGCGGCGAGGTCTCGGTCATCCCCCAGGCGTGCAGCACGGTGATGCCGTAGCGCTCCTCGAAGGCGTGCATCAGCGAGGGCGGCACCGCGGAACCGCCGACGACCACGGTGCCCAGCGAAGAGACGTCGTCGTCGGCGTCCTCCAGGTGGTGCAGGAGGCCCTGCCAGATCGCCGGCACCGCGGCGGCGAAGTCCGGCCGCTCGGCGGCGATCATCCGGGCCAGGGGGGCGGGCTGGAGGAAGCGGTCGGGCATGAGGAGCGAGGCGCCGATCATGAACGCCGCGTAGGGCATCCCCCACGACATGGCGTGGAACTGCGGGACGATGGCGAGCGCGAGGTCGCCCTGCCGGAGGGCCATGCCGTCGGTCATGCACACCGACATCGAGTGCAGCCAGATCGAGCGGTGCGAGTAGGCGACGCCCTTCGGGTCGCCGGTGGTGCCGGACGTGTAGCACATGGCCGCGGCGGTGCGCTCGTCCAGCTCGGGCCAGTCGAACTCCTCGGGCCGGCCCGCGATGAGCTGCTCCCAGGTGTGCACCGTGACGCCCTCGGGGACGTCGAACTCGGGCACCTCCGAGCCGTTGACCACGATGTGCTCGACCGTGGTGAAGCGGGGGAGCTGGGGGGCGAGCAGCGGCACGAGGGTCGGATCGACGAGGATGACGCGGTCCTCGCCGTGGTTGACGACGTGCACCAGCTGCTCCGGGAACAGCCGGACGTTGAGGGTGTGCAGCACCGCGCCCATCGACGGGATGGCGAGGTAGGCCTCCAGATGCTCCTGGTTGTTCCACATGAAGGTGCCCACGCGCTCGTCGCCCGTGACGCCGAGGTCGCGGAGCGCGTGCGCGAGCTGCGCGCACCGACGCCCCACCTCGGCGTAGGTGGCGCTGCGCGATCCGTCGCCGGTCCACGTGACGACGCGCGCATCGCCGTGCACCGAGCTGCCGTAACGCAGCAGCTGGGCGATGGAGAGTGGGGCATCCTGCATGGTGCTGAGCATGGGGACTCCTGCCTGCCGGGCATCCGCTTGTGCGGGCGTGCTGTGATGTCCACGACACTAGCCGCAACCGCGCGCCGAGGCATCGGGTGCCACGGCGCGGCGGCGCGGCGGGCGCCCGGGCCGCGACACGGCAGGGGGGAGGCTGTTGCAGCCCCGTGGGCCGGGGTCTATCCTGGCGTTGTCCGCACTTCGTGGGCAGGTTCCCGTCATCGGCGGGAGGTTCCCGTACTCGGGGGCAGGTTCTTGCGGTGTGGCCGCCGTCCGGCGGCCGTATTCCACCGCGTCCGGGAATGCACGGCCGGGCTGCAGTGCAGCCGGCCGCCCGGGGCCGCACATCCCGTTTCGCGATCCTGTCGCATAACGCCCCCGTACAGACCGTGCTCCGTCCGTGCCGCGCATGCGGATCATCCGCAACGCGGCGGAACGACGCGGCGACGGTCCCGCGCGGGCCATGTGCCGGCCGGTGGCACTCCTCCGGCGGGGCAGGGCACGCCACGCATCGCCGGGAGGCGCGCGTTGCAACCGGGAAGCACCTGCGCCGCAGCGTGCCTCGCGCCCGATCGCATCGGGCCGGCGCGCGCAGGCGCAGCCTGGATCCACCCAGCACTGCGGACACCGAAGACTCCATCACGCGGGCAGCAGTCCCGCCGCCTGACGTAAGCCCGTGCCGGTCGTGCACCGCGACCGGACGCCGGGCCCCTGGCGTGGTCATGCTCCAGGGGTAAGGAAAGGACCTCCGTGACCGAAACGGAACTCATCACCAGCCCGGAGACCGCCGGGGCCGCGTCCCGTGGCCGCCGGCCGGCCGCCAAGAGCGGCGGCGACCTGTCCACGATGCTGCTGCCCGAGCTCAAGGCGGTCGCCGGGCAGCTCGGCATCAAGGGCATCTCCGGGATGCGCAAGGGGCAGCTGCTCGCCGCCATCCAGGCGCACCAGTCGGGTTCGGCGCCCGCGGCCGCGCAGCAGCCGGCGCGCCGCCGCAAGCCGGAGGCCGCCGAGGCCACCGCGCCGGCCGCGGGC
>CAZDSL010000284.1:0-4126 GCA_964507655.1 uncultured Mycobacteriaceae bacterium
AGGCCTTGCCAACCCCGTGGCCACAGTCGACGGCGTACCGCCGTTGGTGGGTACCGGGGCCGGGCGCCGGGATCGTGCTGCGCACCGCCGCCGAGCCGGGCCCGCCCATCCCCGCGGACAGCGGCGACGGAGATGACGACGGCACGGCCGGGCCGCCCGCCACGGTGGGCAGCCTGGGCTCGACCGGGTCGTAGGGTGTGCGGCCGCCATCAGGCCCCGGCCCGCGTCAGGCCCCGTCAGGAGCCGGCCGCGGCCCCGAGCGATCCCAGGCTGCCCGACGACCCGAGACTCCCGGACGCCTCGCCATCGCCCGGAGTCGACGGCGTGCCCGCGAGCCCGGCGACGAGCTCCTTGACCCCCGCGGCATCGGCGTCCGGCGCGGTGCGGTTCGCCTTGAGCACGGTGAAGGTGACGTTGCCGGCGTTCAATTCGGCCCAGTCCGAGCCGGGCTCGGGCACGGCATCCGATCGCCCCGGCCGGAGCGTGAAGGTGCCGTCGCCGTTGTCGATGTACCCGATCGACGCCTGCGACTTGCCCGACATCGGCGCATACACGTAGCCCGCGGGCTCCGTCGCGTCGCCGGCCAGCACCGGGTAGTTGATGTTGAGCACGGTGCCGGCGGGGATCTGCGGCACACCCTGCTGGAGGATCTTCACCAGCAGCGCGGCGGTCTCGTCGTAGGCGCCGTGCTGAGCCCCGGCGCTGTCGCGCGTGGTGGCGGTGCTGATGGCGATGGACGGGATGCCGTACACCTGTGCCGCCACCACCGCGGCGCCCACCGTGCCGGAGTAGTTGGTGTCGGCGCCGATGTTGGTGCCCACGTTGGTTCCCGAGACGACGACGTCGGGGGGCGTCTCCTTGAGCAGCTCGTTGAGCCCGAACATCAGCGAACCCACCGGCGTGGCGGTCACCGAGTTCATCCGGCTGTCGCCGTCGTGCGACGCAACGGTCACGTCGCCGGTGAAGTCGAAGCCCGCGCTCTTGCCGCTCTGGTTGGTGGCGGGCGCCGACATGGTCACGTCGAACCCCGCGGCCGTCAGCGCCTGGTAGGTGGCCTGGATGCCGTCGGCGTCCCACCCGTCGTCGTTGGTGAGCAGGACCCGCAGCGGCGCGGGCGTGGAATCGGCGGCGAGGACGGTGTCGACGGAGGTCGGAGCGGGTCCGGGTGCGGCGGCGTCGCGGGGCGCCGAGGTGCAGCCCGCGGTGAGGGCGACCGCCGCGGTGGCGGTGAGGGCGAGGACGGATCTTCTGATGCGCAATCTGTTTCCCTTCGTCAACGGTGTTGATCGATCAGGGAAGGTAGCAGTAGGGCGGCCGTACCAGGTGATCCGTCTCACCTATGGGGAATCCGCAGACCCCGGTCACGCGGGAGCGCCGTCACCGCGCCCCGCCCTGCTCCAGTCCGACCCGCTCCAACCGCTCCCGCTGCGGCACCACCGTGTAGCGCGGATCGTGCGCCGATTCCTGGCCCGCGTGGAACACCGCGAACCGCGTGCAGGCCGAGCCGGCGGCCAGCGCCAGCCCGGCCAGCGCTGACGCGAGGCGGCTGCGCCGGCCCGCCACGGCCCCCGCCGCCCCCGCGACGGTGAGCAGAGTGGACGCGGTGTGCATCCGCCCCGCAGTGCCCTGGTGCAGCGGCTCGGCGGCGATGCCCATGCTCCGCTGCATCACCTGCGACGCGGCCAGCTCCGCCGCGGCGCCCGCCACCGCCATGCGCCGCGCGGGGCCCGATTCGGCGAGCGGGCACAGCGCCATGCCGACGCCCCCCGACGCCGCGGCGGCGCTGCCGACGAACACGAACGGCAGCTCGCGGCGCGCCCCATGCCAGCTGGGCGTGGCGGTGTCGGTGAGCAGCACCGCCGTGTACGAGGCGACCGCCGGGCCGATGAGCGCGGCGACGAGGCCCGCCGGCCGGCCGAGCACCGACGCGAGCCGCCCGGGCCCGCTGCGGCGCACCGGGCCCGGCAGCAGAGCCAGCACCTCGGCGGCGGTGGCCAACCCGTTGAACGGCCCGTAGGCCGAGAGGATCCAGGTGCCCACGCTCATCGGCGACGTCACCTTGGCCACCCGCAGCATGTGGTGGAACCGGGACGGGCGGCCGAGGTCGTGGATCAGCGCGTACAGGCTGCCCCCGATCGCCGCCGACGCCACCAGCCGCCCGGAGCGCCGCAGCGTGGGCCGGCCGGTGAGGTCGGCGCCCGCCGCCAGCAGCGACGATCCGCCCGCCAGCCCGCCCAGGAACAGGTACGCGGGCACGTCGGCCGTCCACGGCGACGCCTTGACCACGGGGCGTCCGTAGTACGAGGTGAACTCGGCGTCGGGCACCATCGCCTGCTCGCCGCGGCCCCTGCGGCGACGGCGGCGCCCGCCCTGGGCGCGCGGCTGCGGTGCGGCCGTCACCGGGTTCCCCCCTTGCCCCCGGCGAATGCGGCGACGGCGCCCGCGAGCAGCGTGCCCGCGGCCAGCGCGGCCTGGCGCCACATGCGCGGCAGGTCCTTGGTGGTGACGATCGGGTCGGGCGGCAGGCCGTACACCTCCGGCTCGTCGAGCAGCAGGAAGAACGCGCCGGTGCCGCCCACGCCGCCGTCGGGGTCGGCACCGTAGAGCTGCGCCCGCGTCTCGCCCGCCTCCACCAGCATCTCGAGGCGCCCCGCGGCACGCTCGCGCAGCTCGTCGAGGTCGCCGAACTGGATCGACTCGGTGGGGCACGCCTTGGCGCACGCGGGCTCCATGCCGTCGGACAGCCGGTCGTAGCAGAGCGTGCACTTCTGGGCGAGGCCCACGGCAGGGTCCTCGGCCGGCCCGGTGCGGCGCTCGATCACGCCGAACGGGCACGCAGGCACGCAGTAGCCGCAGCCGTTGCAGATGTCGTTCTGCACCACCACGGTGCCGAACTCGGTGCGGAACAACGCGCCGGTGGGGCACACGTCGAGGCATGCGGCGTGCGTGCAGTGCTTGCACACGTCCGACTCCATGAGCCAGCGGAAGTCGGGGTGGGCCGGGTTCGCGGCGGCGGAATCGGGGGAGGCCGCGTCGCCGGGCGCAGTCCCGTCCTGCCCGACGGGCGCATCGAGCCCCGGCAGCGCGGGCATACCCAGGTCGACGGGCGGCGTCTTCTGCTCGATGAACGCCACGTGCCGCCACGTCGAGGCGCCGAGCCCGCCGGTGTTGTCGTACGACATGCCGGTGAGCGCGATGCCGTCCTCGGGGATGGCGTTCCACTCCTTGCACGCCACCTCGCACGCCTTGCAGCCGATGCACACCGAGGTGTCGGTGAAGAACCCCTTGCGCGGCGGGGGATCGGCGTAGCCGGAGTCGCGGGCCGGGTCGTACGGCGCGGCGTGGTCCTCGCCGAAGCCGCTGCCGGTGCCGCCGCCGTCGCCCGGGCTGAAGAACGAGCGGCCCAGGGCCGAGAGGAATCCGGAATCAGGCATTGTCGATCACACCTCCGTCCCCGTCTCCGGGGTGATGCCGGCGCGCCGGCGGTACTCCTCCACGTATGCGAGCAGGGCGGGGCCGCGCGGGCGGCGCCCCGGCTGCACGTCGCAGCTGGTGGCCTTGGTGGCGGGGATCGACACGTTGGGGTCGAGCGCCTGCGGCAGCAGGTCGTTGGCCGCGTCGCCGGTGCTGATGCCGTTGGGCCCCCAGTGGTACGGCAGCCCCACCTGGTGCAGCGTCTGCCCGCCCACCGTGAGCGGCGTCATCCGCGGCGTCACCAGCACGCGCGCCTCCACGGCGGTGCGGGCGGTGACGATGGTGGCCCAGCCGCCGTTGACCAGGCCGCGCTCTTCCGCCAGCTCGGGGCTGACCTCGCAGAAGAACTCCGGCTGCAGCTCCGAGAGGTACGGCAGCGTGCGGCTCATGCCCCCGGCCGTGTGGTGCTCGGTGAGCCGGTAGGTGGTGAACACGTACGGGAACACCTCGCTGCCCGCCGCCCCGTGCGCCGGGTTGTACCGGTTGTAGGGGCCCGGGTGCGTCTGGCGCGCCGGGTTGGACTGCTGCGGGTACAGCGGGTTGCGCAGCGGCGACTCGGGCGGCTCGTAGTGCGTGGGCAGCGGCCCGTCGGTGAGCCCGGTGGGCGCGAACAGCCAGGCGCGGCCGTCGTCCTGCATGATGAACGGCTCGT
>CAZDSL010000285.1:0-4123 GCA_964507655.1 uncultured Mycobacteriaceae bacterium
CCTACACCCCCAGTTTACCGTTCCCACCACCGTATTCGAGCGGTGATGCGTCCCACCGGCGGCTGAGCGCCCCGATGGCGCCCAGCGCCACCGCCGCCGCGGCCGACGTGCGCAGCACCTCGGGGCCCAACCGCACCGCCCGGGCGCCGGCGCCGGCGAGCGCGGCGATCTCCGCGTCGTCGATGCCGCCCTCGGGCCCCACCACCAGGATCACGGCGGGCGCCGCGGCGATCTCGGCGCGCGGCAGCGTGCCGGTGGCCGACTCGTGCAGGGCCAGCACCAGCGCGCCCTCCGCCGACGCCGCGGCGATGTGCCGCACCAGCGCGGGGGTGTCGTGCAGCGGCGCGATGGCGGGCACCCGGGCGCGGCGGGCCTGCTTGGCGGCCGACCGCGCGGCCGCGTCCCACTTGGCCCGCGCCTTGGCGGCCTTGTCCTCGCCCTTCCAGCGCGCCACGCACCGCGCGGCCTGCCACGGGATGATCGCGTCGGCGCCGGCCTCGGTGGCCAGGTCGACGGCCAGCTCGGCACGCTCCGACTTGGGCAGCGCCTGCACCACCGTCACCGTCGGGCTCGGTGGCGGGACCGTCTCGACATGCTCGCAGCGCAGCTCCAGGCTGGCCTTGCCGGCGGCGGTGACGACGCAGTGCGCCACGCCGCCGCGGGTGTCGGACAGCAGCAGCCGCTCGCCCTCACCGATCCGGCGCACCGTGGCCGCATGCCGGCCCTCCGGCCCGTCGAGCACCGTCACCGCGCCCGGCTCGGGCAGGGCATCGGTGTGGAAGACGGTGGCGGCCACCGGTCAGCGGCCGCTGAAGACGTCGCGCAGCTTGGAGAACAGCCCGCTGCCGTTCTGGCCGCGCCGGCTGACGATCTGCGGGCCCTCGCCGCCCGAGGCCTCCCGGAACGCCCGCAGCGCCTGCGCCTGCGTGGCGTCGAGGCGCGCGGGCACCGCCACCTCGAGGTGGACGATGAGGTCGCCGCGCTGGCTGGAGCGCAGCTTGGGCATGCCCAGCCCCTGCATGCGCACCGTCTGCCCGGGCTGCGTGCCCGCGGCGATGTCCATCTCGACCGGGCCGTCGATGAGCGTCGCGAGCTGCATCGTGGTGCCCAGCGCCGCATCGGCCATGGGCACCTGCACCGTGCAGTGCAGGTGCTCGTCCTCGCGGACGAAGACGTCGTGGGGCTTCTCGTCGACCTCCACGTAGAGGTCGCCGGCGGGGCCGCCGCCGGGGCCCACCTCGCCCTGGGCGGCCAGGCGGATGCGCATGCCGTCGCCCACGCCCGCGGGCACCTTGATGGTGATGTCGCGGCGGGTGCGCACGCGGCCGTCGCCCCCGCACTTGCGGCACGGGTCGGCGATGATCTCGCCGACGCCGCGGCACGACGGGCAGGTGCGCATGGTCACCATCTGGCCCAGGAACGAGCGCTGCACCGACTGCACCTGGCCCGCACCGCCGCAGGTGGCGCACCGGCTGGGCTTGCTGTCGCCGTGCGTGCCCTTGCCGCTGCACTCGTCGCACAGCACGGCCGTGTCGACGGTGATCTGGCGGGTCAGGCCCGTCGCGCACTCCTCGAGCGTGAGCGACATGTTCAGCAGCGCGTCGGAACCGGGCTGCACGCGGCTCTTGGGGCCGTGGGCCCCGCCCGGGCCGCCGGCGCCGCCGAAGAACGCCTCGAACACGTCGCCGAGGCCGCCGCCGAACCCGGCACCGCCGAACCCGCCGAAGCCGGCGCCGCCGCCGGGCGCGGTGTCGAGCGGGTCGCCGCCCATGTCCACGATGCGGCGCTTCTCCGGATCGGTCAGCACCTCATAGGCGGCGGTGACGTCGCGGAACCGCGCCTGGGCGGCCTCATCGGGGTTGACGTCCGGGTGCAGTTCCCGCGCGAGCTTGCGGTACGCGCGCTTGAGCTCCTGGTCGCTCGCGTCCTTGTCCACGCCCAGAATCGCGTAGTAATCCCGTGCCACGTCCTGCCTCGTCCTCACCTGATCGGTACTTCTCGACACTGTGCCCTGCGTGCGCCCGCCACCGGGGCGGCCGCGCCGCGCTCCGGCCCGGGGCCGTCACCGGCCCGCGATGGCCTCGCCCACATAGCGCGCCACCGCGGCCACGGCTGCCATTGTCCCCGGGTAGTCCATCCGGGTGGGACCCAGGACCCCCATTCCTCCGAAAATGGTTCCCGCGGCGCCGTATCCGGTGCTCACCACCGAGGTGCCGCGGATCTCCTCCGCGTTGGTCTCCTCGCCGATGCGCACCAGCACCCTGTCGTTGTCGTGCGCAGCTTCCAACAACCGGAGCACCACCACTTGTTCCTCCAGCGCCTCGAGCACCGAGCGCAGCGACCCGGGGAAGCCGATGCCGGCGAAATCGTGCGCGTTGCGGGTGAGGTTGGCCGTGCCGCCCAGCAGCAGCCGCTCCTGCGGGTCTTCCACCAGCGTCTCAATGAGCACCGTGGCCGCACGCAGCACAGCGTTGCGCAGATGCGGCGGCGCAGACTCGGGCAGCTCGGCCACCGCGGTGGACGCCTCGGTGAGCTTCTTGTCGGCCAGCGCGCCGGCGAGCATGTCGCGCAGGGCGGTGAGGTCGTCCTCGCCGATGACGTCGCCGAGCTCGACGATGCGCTGATCCACCCGGCCGGAGTCGGTGATGAGAACCAGCAGCAGCCGCGCCGGCGTCAGGCGCACCACCTCGAGGTGCCGCACCGACGAGGCGCTGAGCGTCGGATACTGGACCACCGCGACCTGGCGGGTCAGCTGGGCCAGGAGCCGCACGGCGCGACGGAGCACGTCGTCGAGGTCGACGGCGCCGTCCAGGAACGTGGTGATGGCGCGGCGCTCGGCCTGCGAGAGCGGCTTGATCGAGGAGAGGCGGTCGACGAACCGGCGGTAGCCCTTGTCGGTGGGCACCCTGCCCGAGCTGGTGTGCGTCTGGGTGATGTAGCCCTCCGCCTCCAGCACGGCCATGTCGTTGCGGACCGTGGCGCTCGAGACGCCCAGGTTGTGCCTGTCCACCAGCGTCTTCGACCCCACCGGCTCCTGCGTGGATACGTAGTCGGAGACGATGGCGCGCAGCACCTGAAAGCGCCGATCCTCGGTGCTCGACACCGGACTGCCACCTCCCTTTCGACCCTCCGCGCGCACCGGCCCTCGGCGCTGTCACGCGCGCGGAAGGTGCGCGGCTCCGTCCGCTACGGCACCATTCTAGTCGGCATGCGCGCGCCCCCGGTCGCGACGAGCTCCGGAATCGGCGGCTGCGCTGTGACCGAATCGTGACTATCCTGCAACCCTGGCCGTCTCGCGGCGCCCCGCGCGGCACGTCCGGCCGGCCACCGCGCACACTGCACAGCACACACCGCTCCGGGCCGCCCCGCCCCCGATCCCACGTGCACCGAGCCCACGTGCACCGGACCCTAGGCGTCGGGCCCGCGATCACCGAGGAGGTCCGCATGATCTTCAAGGGAGTCCGCGACGGCAAGCCGTACCCGCCCCACGGCCTGTCCCTGCGCGACTGGTCGAAGATCCCGCCGCGGCAGGTGCGGCTCGACCAGATCGTCACCGTCACCACGGTGCTCGAACTCGACCGCCTGCTGTCGGAGGACTCCACCTTCTACGGCGACCTGTTCCCGCACATCGTCTGCTGGCACGGCACCTGCTACCTCGAGGACGGCCTGCACCGTGCCGTGCGGTCGGCCCTGCGCGGCCGGCCCGCCCTGCACGCGCGGGTGTTCGACTACGACGCGCTGAGCGGGTTCGGCGGAGTGCCCGACGACGCCGCCGTGCCGGCCGCCGAGCCGCGCGGGTTCTGACACTGCACCCCGCGCACCGAACTGCACCCCGCGCACCGAACTGCACCCCGCGCACCGAACTGCACCTCGCGCACCGATCACCGCCGGCCGCCGCGCCACCTCGCGCACTGCACTGCACCTCGCGCACCGATCACCACCGGCCGCCGCGCCACCCCGCGCACTGAACTGCACCCCGCGCACCACACTGCACCTCGCGCACCGATCACCGCCGGCCGCCGCGCCACCCCGCGCACCACACTGCACCCCGCGCACCGAACTGCACCTCGCGCACCGATCACCAACCCCCGCAGGCCGCCCCGCGCACTACTTTCGACAGAAC
>CAZDSL010000286.1:0-4105 GCA_964507655.1 uncultured Mycobacteriaceae bacterium
TCCAGGCGTCCTTGTTGGCGCCCGTGTCGCCGAGCTGCGTGGTGCCCGTCTTGGCCGCCGACTGGCGCCCGCCCGCCAGGGAGTGCCCGTTGGAGTAGGCGGCGATCGGCTCCATCGCGGAGGTGACGTTGTCGGCCACCGCGGCCGACATCGCCCGCTCGCCGTCGCCGGGGTTGCGATCGAGCAGCACGTTGCCGTCGGAGGTGACGACCTTGCTGACGAAGTACGGGTCGTGGTGCACGCCCGACGCCGCGAAGGTGCTGTAGGCGGAGGCCATGTCGATGGGCCGGGTGAGGTACTCGCCCAGGATGATGCCGTTGGAGACGTTGCCGTCGTCGTTCTGCAGGCTGGTGCCGTCGACGCCCGGGATGTGCTCGGGGATGCCGGCCTTGTGCGCCATGTCGGCCACCGACTTGGCGCCGTGGTTCAGCGACAGCTCGAGGCGGTAGAAGCTGGTGTTCAGCGACATCTTCAGCGCCTGCGCCACGGTGCAGGTGCCGCACGACTCGCCGCCCACGTTGCCGATGTCGATGCCGTTGACGGTGAGCGGGGAGCTGTCGAACGTGGTGGCCAGCGAGCGCCCCTCGTCGAGCATCGCGGCCAGGCCGAACACCTTGAAGGTGGAGCCCGACTGCAGCGGGGCCTGCGCGAAGTCGTAGCCGGTGCCGTCGGAGCCGCCGTAGTAGCCGCGCACCGCGCCCGTGCGCGGGTCGACCGAGACCACCGCGGTGCGCAGCGTGTCGGGCTCGCCGTCGAGGTTGGACTCGGCCGCCTTCACCACCGAGCTCTGCACCTGGGGGTCGATCGTCGTGGTGATCTTAAGCCCGCCGGTGTTGATCTCCTGCTCGCTGATCCCGGCGTCGGAGAGCTCCTGGAGGACCTGGTTCTTGATCAGACCGTTCGGCCCGTCGGCGTCGTGCTTCTGATTGGCCGCCTGGTCGGGCGGGATGATGTCGGGGAACTGGATGGACGCGCGCGTCGCCTGGTCGAGGGCGCCCATCTGCACCATGCCGTCGAGCACGTAGTTCCACCGCGCCTCGACGTAGGCGTGACGCTCGTCGGCGCCGGGCGAGTCGGGCCCCGAGTTGAGCAGCGAGGGCTGCTGGATCATCGCCGCGAGCAGCGCGCCCTGCGCCACGTCCACCTGCTCGACGGGGATGCCGAAGAACGCCTCCGCGCCCGCGTCGATCCCGTAGGCGCCGCGGCCGAAGTAGATCGTGTTGAGGTACGCCTCGAGGATCTGGTCCTTGGACCAGGTGCGGGTCATCTTGGCGGAGATGACCAGCTCCTTCATCTTTCGCCATATCGTGCGCTCCGAGCCCACCAGCGCGTTCTTGACGTACTGCTGGGTGATCGTGGAGCCGCCGCCGGCGGAGTCCCTGCCGAGGACGTTGTCGCGCACCGCCCGCGCGAAGCCCGACACCGAGAAGCCCGGATTGGAGTAGAAGTCCCGGTCCTCGGCCGCGAGCACCGCGTTGCGCGCGTGCGAGGGCACCTGCTGCAGGTCGACGTCCTTGCGGTTGGCGCCCATCTCGGCGATGACGGTGGTGCCGTCGTCGGCGAGGATCGTCGCCGTCTGCGGCGCCTGGATGGCGCCGGGGCTGGGCACGTCGGCGCGCCAGTAGTAGATGCCCGCGGCCGCCCCGCCGCCGACGATGAGGACGAGCAGCAGGATCATGCCGTACTTGACCGTCTTGCCGACGATGCGCAGCGCCTTGCGCCCGCCCGTGGGGGCGGGGCCGCCGCCGTGGGCGCCGCCGTCGGCCGGGCTGTCGTGGGGCTCGGACGAGCCCGGTGGCATGTAGACCAAAACGTCTCCAGATCGTTGCGGGCCCGGGGCGGTGCCGCTGCCGGCGTTCGCCGGCCCCCGCACCCGGACGGGCTGGGCGCGCCGCGGTGGGCCCGCCCTCGTTGACTCGGTTGTGGCCCGCACGCCCCGCCATGCGGGACGTCGCGGGGGCGTCGGCCCCCGTTACGGCACTGTTGCGCGACTCACCGCACGGCGCCCGGGGCGGCGCGGCGGGTCACCCCGCACGGCTCATGATCCCGCACTGCGCCTGCGGCGGCGGGTGCCGCGCGGCTCGGGGACGCGGCCGAGCACGTACGACCGCACCAGATGGTTCCACCGGCAGCTGCGGCAGACCTCGACCTCGTGCACCGTGAACTCCTCCTGCGACGCCGCCAGACGCTCGAGCTCCTCGATGGTACGGGCCGAACCCGAGACCTGTCCGAGGCGTTCTCCGAACACCCAGGATACGAGCGTCACCGGCTCGCGCCGGCAGATGGGGCAGTAGGCCTCGCCGGGGCGGCCGTGGAACTGCGCGGCCTGCAGCAGGTACGGGCCGGCGTCGCACACCTCGTCGAGGCCCGTGCGCCCGGCGGAGACGGCCGCCAGCACCGACCTGCGCCGCAGCGCGAAGTCGACGACCTGCCTTTGCGTATGCACCCAATCAGGGTACGTGGAAGCCGTAACGGCGACGAAGTGGTGAGGATCACAGCGCGGCGACATGTCGAGTATCCGTGTTCGTGTTCTATAGTCCATTCATATATCGGCGCGATACAACAGTCGCACCGACCGCGCGGATGCGTCGCCTCGCCACCGCGTGTCATCCCGGTCCGGAAGGCGGTGAAGCGTGCTCGAGCTGGCGATCCTCGGCCTCCTGCACGAATCGCCCATGCACGGCTACGAGCTGCGCAAGCGGCTCACGGGCCTGCTCGGGGCCTTCCGGGCGTTCTCCTACGGCTCGCTCTACCCCACGCTGCGGCGCATGCAGGCCCAGGGCCTGCTCGCCGAGGACGACGGGGCGGAGGGGATGGTCCGGCGGCGGGCCCGCAAGGTCTACCGCCTCACCCCCGCGGGCAAGGAGCGCTTCGCGGAGCTGGTGGCCGACACCGGCCCGCAGAACTACACAGACGACGGCTTCGGCGTGCACCTCGCCTTCTTCAGCCGCACCCCCGCCGAGGCGCGCATGCGCATCCTCGAGGGCCGGCGGCGGCAGGTGGAGGAGCGCCGCGAGGGGCTGCGCGAAGCCGTCGGACGCGGCGCCGGGCACATCAACCGCTACACCCGTCAGCTCCACGAGCTGAGCCTCGAATCCAGTGAACGCGAGGTGCGCTGGCTCAACGAGGTGATCGCCGCCGAGTCCGGAGCGAGCCGGACCGACACACCCGAACCGCCGAACATCAGCTCGGCACCCGCAGAGAAAGAAGGAGAACCCGACCATGGGTGATAATTCCGCCGCAGTGCGCGTGGCCATTGTAGGGGTGGGCAACTGTGCGTCATCCCTGGTCCAGGGCGTGCACTACTACAAGGACACCCCCGCGGACTCCACCGTTCCCGGCCTGATGCACGTGAAGTTCGGCCAGTACCACGTCAGCGACGTCCAGTTCGTCGCCGCGTTCGATGTGGACGCCAAGAAGGTCGGCTTCGACCTCTCCGAGGCCATCAACGCGTCCGAGAACTGCACCATCAAGATCACCGACGTCCCGCCCACCGACGTCATCGTCCAGCGCGGCCCCACGCTCGACGGCCTCGGCAAGTACTACAAGGAGTCGGTCGAGGAGGCCGACGCCGAGCCGGTCGACGTCGTCCAGGCCCTCAAGGACGCGCAGGTGGACGTGCTCGTCTCCTACCTTCCGGTGGGCTCCGAGGAGGCAGACAAGTTCTACGCCCAGTGCGCCATCGACGCCGGCGTCGCGTTCGTCAACGCGCTGCCCGTCTTCATCGCCTCCGACCCGGAGTGGGCCCAGAAGTTCCGCGACGCCGGCGTCCCGATCGTCGGCGACGACATCAAGAGCCAGGTCGGCGCCACCATCACCCACCGCGTGATGGCCCGCCTGTTCGAGGACCGCGGCGTGGCCCTCGACCGCACCATGCAGCTCAACGTCGGCGGCAACATGGACTTCAAGAACATGCTCGAGCGCGAGCGCCTGGAGTCCAAGAAGGTCTCGAAGACCCAGGCCGTCACCTCCAACCTGCACGGCTCGCTGGCCGGCAAGGTCAACGACAAGAACGTGCACATCGGCCCGTCCGACTACGTCGGCTGGCTCGACGACCGCAAGTGGGCCTACGTGCGCCTCGAGGGCCGCGCCTTCGGCGACGTGC
>CAZDSL010000287.1:0-4074 GCA_964507655.1 uncultured Mycobacteriaceae bacterium
TGATCGCCGCGATCATCGGCTCGATCTCGTTCTGGGGTTCGCTGGTGGCGTTCTCGAAGCTGCAGGAGATCATGCCCAAGCCGCTGGAGAAGTTCGCGGTGGGCAACGCCAAGCTGTTCCAGCTCGCCAACATCATCCTGCTGGTCGTCTCGATCGCGCTGGCCGTCTACATGGGCGTGCGCGCGGCCACGAACGACGGCACCTCGATCTGGTGGATGGTCGGCCTGCTCATCGCCGCCGGCATCATGGGCCTGTTCGTGGTCCTGCCGATCGGCGGCGCCGACATGCCCGTCGTCATCTCGCTGCTCAACGCCATGACCGGCCTGTCGGCCGCCGCGGCGGGCATCGCGCTCGACAACACCGCGCTGATCGTCGCGGGCATGATCGTGGGCGCGTCGGGCTCGATCCTCACCAACCTCATGGCCAAGGCCATGAACCGGTCGATCCCCGCCATCGTCTTCGGCGCCTTCGGCGGCGGCGACGCCGCGGCCGGCCCGGCGGGCGAGACGGGCGGCACCGTCAAGTCCACCTCGGCTGCCGACGCCGCCATCCAGATGGCCTACGCCAACCAGGTCATCGTGGTGCCGGGGTACGGCCTGGCCGTGGCGCAGGCGCAGCACACCGTCAAGGAGATGGCCGCCCTGCTCGAGGAGAAGGGCGTCGAGGTCAAGTACGCGATCCATCCGGTGGCCGGCCGCATGCCCGGGCACATGAACGTGCTGCTGGCCGAGGCCGACGTGGAGTACGACGCCATGAAGGAGATGGACGACATCAACGGCGAGTTCGGCCGCACCGACGTCTCCATCGTCATCGGCGCCAACGACGTCACCAACCCGGCGGCCCGCAACGACCCGTCGAGCCCCATCCACGGGATGCCGATCCTCAACGTGGACCAGGCCCGCTCGACGATCGTGCTCAAGCGCTCGATGAGCTCCGGCTACGCGGGCATCGACAACCCGCTGTTCTACGCCGAAGGCACGTCGATGCTGTTCGGCGACGCGAAGAAGTCCGTCGAGGGCATCATCGAGGAGCTGAAGGCCCTGTACGGGCGCGCGCCCGCAGCACGGGTCCCGCACCGGCCCCGGCCGGGGCGGGACCCGTCGGCGTGTGCGCGCCGGTGCGACCGGAACCCAGGGAAGGGCGGGTGGCCGATGGCGCAAGACGCGCTGACGCGGCGGGCGCGCACGCCCATCCCGCGGGCGGTGTGGGTGCTGGTGGCGGCGGCCTTCGTCATCGCGCTCGGCTTCGGGCTGGTGGCCCCGGTGCTGCCGCAGTTCGCCACCAGCTTCGACGTGAGCACCACCGCCGCCTCGGTGGTGATCAGCGCGTTCGCGTTCTTCCGGCTGGTGTTCGCGCCGGCGGGCGGCCGCCTCGTCGACCTGCTGGGCGAGCGCTGGGTGTACCTGACGGGCCTGTTCATCGTCGCCGTGTCCACCGCCGCGTGCGCCTTCGCGGCGAACTACTGGCAGCTTCTGGTGTTCCGCGGGCTGGGCGGCATCGGGTCCACCATGTTCACCGTCTCGGCGATGGGCCTGCTGGTGCGGCTGGCCGACCCGTCCGCGCGCGGGCGCGTGACGGGCCTGTACGCGTCGGCGTTCCTGGTGGGCAACATCCTCGGGCCGGTGCTCGGCGGGCTGCTCGCGAGGTTCGGCCTGCGCGTGCCCTTCCTCGTGTACGCGGCGGCGCTGGTGGTGGCGATGATCGTGGTGGCGGTGCTGCTGCGCGACGTGCACCCCGGGCAGGCGGAGGCGGGGCAGGAGCGTCCGCGCATGCCCGTGCGCGAGGCGCTGGCCCACCGCACCTATCGCGCGGCGCTGGGCTCGATGTTCGCCAACGGCTGGTCGTCGATGGGGGTGCGGGTGGCCCTGGTGCCGCTGTTCGCGGTGGCGATCGGCGCCGGCGACGGGATGGCGGGCGCGGCGCTCGCGGTGTTCGCGGTGGGCAACGCGGCGGCGATCCTGCCGGCCGGGCGCATCGCCGACTCGCGGGGGCGCCGGCCGATGGTGCTCACGGGGCTCGTCGTCACCGGGCTCGGCACCGCCGCGCTGGGCTTCTCCACGGGGCCGGCGGCGCTGCTGGGCGCCTCGCTGGTGGCCGGGGCGGGGGCGGGCATGCTCAACGCCCCGCAGCAGGCGGCGGTGGCCGACATCATCGGCGGCGAGCGCAGCGGCGGCACCGTGCTGGCGGGGTTCCAGATGCTCTCGGACGTGGGCGCGATCATCGGGCCCATCGCCGCGGGATACCTCGCGGACACGGTGTCGTTCGAGGCGGCCTTCGTGGTGACGGGCGTGATCTGCCTGCTGGCGGCGCTGCCCTGGGTGCGTGCGCCCGAGACGCTGCGCGGCGCTCACCCGCAGCCCTGAGCGATCCCGGCCAGCACCCGGCGATCGCCCTCGGTGACGGGCAGGGCGTAGCGCACGGCGGCCGTGAGGTACTTGGCGGCGTAGAAGCAGCGGTAGGCGGGCTCCTCGGGCACCCACTGCTCGGGGGTGCCGTCGCTCTTGCGCTGATTGGCGGGGCCGTCGACGGCGAGCAGCTCCACGTCGACGTCGTTGGCGAACCGGGCGCGCAGCCGCTGCGGCCAGGCGTGCGCGCCCAGGTCCCACGCGGCCGCGAGCGGGATGACGTGGTCGATCTGCACCGCGGCGGCGTCGGCCTTGCGGAATGCGATGCGGCGGCCGGTGTACGGGTCGGCCAGGGTGCCCGCGACCACGACGCAGCCGCGGGTGCCCGGGCGCACGCGGACGTCGGTCATGGCGCGGGCGAGCACGTCGTCGCGGGTGCCGCAGCCGTTGTGGGCCAGCGGGGCGTCGGTGTCGTCGCTCCAGGCGGCGCCGAACACGCAGCCCTCCCCGGCGGCGCAGCCGCGCTCGTAGCCGGGCGCGTGCGTGCGGGCCGGGACCACCGCGACCCGCGCGAGCAGCTCCTGGATCTGCGCACGGCCGGGGCTGCCGGGGGCGGGCCGGTGGGCCAGCGGCGTGAACGCGGAGCAGCGCGAGAGCAGCACGACGACGGCGACCAGCAGGATCAGGCCGGCGGTGCGCCCCGGGACGGTGCCGCGGTGGCGGGGGGCGCCCGGCCGCGCGGGCGCGGTGCCGCGGCCGCCCGCGGCGTCGCCCGTGCCTGCCATGCCGTCCCCCCGCCCGGACCCCGCGCGTGGGGTCCGCCCCGGTGCAATTGTGCCGCCGGGTGCGCCGGGCCCGCCAGCGCCGGCGGGCTGATCGGCGCCGGCGGGTCATTCGGCGCGGGCGCGGCTATTCGGCGAGCAGCAGCGGATTGGCCAGCGCGGCGGCCGTGTCGGCGAGGAACCGCCCCGCCTGCTCGCCGTCGATCAGCCGGTGATCGAACGAGAGCCCCAGGGTGGCCGTGGTGCGCACGGCCAGGGCCCCGTCGACCACCCAGGGGCGCGGCGCCACGGCGCCGAGGCTGAGGATCGCCGACTCGCCGGGGTTGACGATCGCGGTGCCCGCGTCGAGCCCGAACACGCCCACGTTGGTGATCGAGAACGTGCCCGGGGCCAGCTCGGCGGTGGTGGAGCGGCCGGCGCGGGCGTCCTCCACCAGCCGGTGCAGCTCGGCGGCGAGGTCCCCCAGGCCCAGCGTCTCGGCGGAGCGCACGTGCGGGACCGTCAGCCCGCGCGGGCCGGCGACCGCGACGCCGAGATCCACGTGGCGGCGCTCGACCACGGCACCCGCGTCGTCCCACACCGCGTTGAGCACCGGGTGCCGGCGCAGCGCGGTGAGGACGGCCTTGGCGACCAGCAGCAGCGGGGTGGGATGCGCGTCGGCGTAGTGCGGGTCGTCGCGCAGCGGGGCGAGCAGCCCCAGCGCGTCGGTGAGGTCCACGGCACGGAAGGCGGTGGCGTGCACGAGGGTGCGCGCGCTGCGCGCCACGGCGTCGGCGGTGGCGCGGCGGAACGCGTCGGCGCGCACCGGCCGGCCCGCATCGGGTGCGGCGGACCCGTCGCCCGCGGCGGCCCGGGCGACATCGTCGGCGGGGAACACGCCGTCGGCGCGGCTCGGCGGGGCGGCGTCCAGGTCGGTGCCGAGCTCGCGCGCGGCCATGGGGGCGGCG
>CAZDSL010000288.1:0-1889 GCA_964507655.1 uncultured Mycobacteriaceae bacterium
CCCCCTCTGCTACCCGGGTGCTAACTATAGACAGCACCCACTGGAACGTGTTCTAATCCTCGGGACGGTCTCCGCAGAGTGAGGGGTGTTACGCATGAAGGTCGCAGTGACCGGCGCCGCCGGATTCATCGGCACGAACCTGGTCCGGCTGCTCGTGGAGCAGGGCAACGAGGTCGTCGCCATCGACCGCGTGCGCTCCGAGCACTGGCCCGAGGCGGGCGTCACCTGGAAGAACGCGGACGTCCTCGATCCCGCGTCGATGGAGTCGGCATTGCAGGGCGCCGAGGTGGTGTACCACCTGGTCGCGATGATCACCCTCAAGCAGCAGGACGAGACCGCGTGGCGCCTCAACACCCTGGGCGTGCGCACCGTCGCGGAGGCCGCCCTGGCCGCGGGCGTGCGCCGCATGGTCCACTGCAGCTCGGTGCACTCGTTCGACCAGTACGGCTGCGACGGATACCTCAACGAGGAGTCGGCGCGCTCCGAGTCCGCCGACATCCCGGTGTACGACCGCTCCAAGTGGGCCGGCGAGCAGCAGCTGCGCGAGGTCGTGGCGCAGGGCCTCGACGCCGTCATCTGCAACCCCACCGGCGTGTACGGCCCCGTCGATTACGGCAGCCAGGGCAAGGGCCTCTCGCGCATCAACGGGATGCTGCGCGACGCCGCCCGCGGCCGTGTGCCCGCGGTGATCGAGGGCGGCTTCGACTTCGTGGACGTGCGCGACGTGGCCCTCGGCCTCACGCTGGCCGCGGAGAAGGGGCGCACCGGCGAGAACTACCTGCTCACCGGCCACAACCAGGAGATGCTCACCATGTTCCGCCTGTCGGCCCGCGTGGCCGGCCGCCGCGGACCGCTGCTGGCGTTCCCGCTCAAGATGATCGAGGCGATCGTGCCGCTCGCGGAGCCCATCGCCGCCAAGTTCGGCTCGGACGTGGTCTCGCGGGCCGCGCTGGGCGCACTCATCTCCCAGCCGCAGGTGGACGGCAGCAAGGCCGCCGCCGAGCTCGGCTACACGCCCCGGTCCGCCGAGCAGACCATCCACGATCTGGTCGCGTTCTTCGTCGAGTCGGATCAGCTCGCCCGCTGAGGGCACAGAACCTCTCGCACGTCGACCGGGGAGGGTAGGCGGGCGAGGAGAATGCCGGCGGCGGCCGGGGCCTAGCGGGCCCCCGGCCGCCGCCGGCGCATGTTCCCGGCCGCCGCCGTCGCATGTTCCCGGCGCTACCGGCGCACGTCCCCTGCCGCCGCCGGCACAGGTACCCCGGCCGCCGCCGGCGCTACCGGCCCGTCAGCACGACGACGGGGATCGTCCGCTCGGTCCACGACTGGTAGTCGTCGAAGTCGGCGTACGCCTCCACCAGCGCCGGCCACAGCCGCGCGCGCTCGGCCTCGTCGGCCACGCGCGCCTGCACCTCGCGCCGGGTACGCCCCACCTGCACCGCCGCCCGCGGCTCGGCCACGAGGTTGCGGTACCACTGCGGATGCGTCGGCAGGCCACCCTGCGAGGCCACCACCACCAGCGGGTCGGTGAGCGGATCGCCGGTGCCGGCGCCGCCGGGCCCGTCGACGATGTACAGCAGCGGCGTCGAATACACCTTGCCCGATTTGCGCCCGCGGTGCTCGAGCAGCAGCGTGGGCACCGGCTTGCGCAGGCCCGCGCCCACCCGCCAGCGTCCGCCGACGCGCCCTCCCGTCGCCCGGTACACCCACGCCTGCGCCCGCGAGCCGTACTTCATCACCACCGGCACGGCCCGCGAATCGAGCTGCGGCGGCCGCGTCTTCGTCCGGCGTCCCGTCATGGATTCCCCTCCTGTCCGCCGGACGCCCGCGCGCGGCGGGCGTCCGGCCCCTGATGCTTCGGTCCTGTCACGGATGCTTCGGTCCTGTCA
>CAZDSL010000288.1:1989-4072 GCA_964507655.1 uncultured Mycobacteriaceae bacterium
GCTGCCGTGTCACAGAAGCGCCCGCTCATGCGCGCGCGGCGATCGCCGCCGCATCGGCCCCGTCGGGCAGCGCGCCGTACTCGAAGCTCCGCTCCTCGCCGAGCCGCGCCGCCACGAAGGCGTCGGCCACCGCCGCCGGCGCCTCGCGCAGCAGCAGCGACGCCTGCAGCGCCAGCGCCATCGCCTCCACCAGCCGCCGGGCCTTCGCCGGGGCGGTGTCCGGCTCGGCGGCCGCCTCGCCGATGAGCCGCCGCATGCGCGCCAGGTGCGCGTCGAACAGGGGATCACCGCCCGCGGCCAGCGCCACCTCGGCGTCGAAGGCGGCGACGGACTCGGGCTCGCGGGCCATCGCGCGCAGCACGTCGAGCGCGATGACGTTGCCGGAGCCCTCCCACACCGCCATCACCGGCTGCTCGCGGTAGCGGCGGGCCAGCGGGAACTGCTCGATGAAGCCGTTGCCGCCCAGGCACTCGAGCGCCTCGTAGGCGTGGTGCGGACCGCGCTTGCACACCCAGTACTTGGCGACGGCGGTGGCCAGGCGGCGCAGCGGCGCCTGCTCGCCGGTCTCGTCGTCGTACGCCGCCGCGAGGCGCATCGCCGTCCACGTGGCGGCCTCGGCCTCGAGTTGCAGGTCGGCCAGCACGGCCGTCATGGCGGGCTGGTCGATGAGCATGCGCCCGAACGCCATGCGGTGCCGCGCGTGCCAGGCGGCCTCGGCGACGGCCTGCCGCATGCCCGCCGCCGAGCCGTAGACGCAGTCGAGCCGCGTGCGGCCCACCATCTCGATGATGGTGCGCACGCCCCGGCCCGGCTCGCCCACCAGCCACCCGATGGTGCCGTCGAGCTCGATCTCGGACGAGGCGTTGGAGCGGTTGCCGAGCTTGTCCTTGAGCCGCTGGATGCGGAAGACGTTGCGGGTGCCGTCGGGCAGCACGCGCGGCACGAGGAAGCAGCTCAGCCCCGGGGCCGTCTGCGCCAGCACCAGGAACGCGTCGGACTGCGGCGCAGAGCAGAACCACTTGTGGCCGGTGAGCGCCCAGGTGCCGTCGGCCAGCTCCTCGGCGCGGGTGGTGCCGGCCCGCACATCGGAGCCGCCCTGCTTCTCCGTCATCGCCATGCCGAAGACGGCGCCGGGCTTGTCGAGCGTGAGGCGCGGGTCGTACTCGCGCGAGAAGGTGCGCGGCACCCACACCTCGGCCAGCTCGGGGCTCATCCGCAGCGACGGCACGGCGGCGTGCGTCATCGAGACGGGACATGCGTGGCCGGGTTCGATCTGCGAGAACAGCATGAACACGCCCGCCCGGGCCACGTTGGCGCCGGGGCGGGGATCGGCCCAGGCCGACGTGTGCGCCCCGTGCGCGATCGCCGCGCCGAAGATCCGGTGGTACGAGGGGTGGAACTCGACCTCGTCGATGCGATTGCCGTAGCGGTCGTGCGTGTGCAGCTCGGGGACGATGCGGTGGGCCAGCTCGGCGTCGTGCTGGAACCGCGCGCCGCCCACCAGCGCGCCCACCTCCGTCAGCTCGCCTGAGGCCCATCCGCCGCCGTAGCGGGCGACGGCCTCGACCAGCGCGGGGTGCGTGGTGAATTCGTTGACGTCCACCCGCGGCGGCGCCTGGTTGAACACCTCGTGGGTGGGGTGGCCCCGGCCCGCGGCGGGCGCCGCCTCCGGGCCGGGCGCGGCGTGCGTGGTGATCCCGTTCACAGCACCAGTCAAGCATCGCCGGGCACGCCCCGGCAACGGGCCGGGTCAGCGCCGCGCGCAGCGATCGGCGCCGCCGTCTTGATTGATACTCGCGGTTACGTATACCATTCGTTCTACTTTGCGGATCCGCCATCGCGGAGCCCGAAGCCGCCGAGACCCAGCCCCCGAGACCCGGCCCCAGCGCCAGCCCCCGAGACCCAGCCCCCACGCCGTCAGGAGCCCCCGTGTCGCATCGCACCCGCCTCCTCGCCCCACCGGCCCCGGCACCCGATCCGTCCCCGGCCGCGCCGTCATCCACCTCGACGCCCACGACCCGCTGGAGGCGCGCGGCGATCCTCGTCGTCGTGTGCCTCGCCGAGCTGCTGGTGCTGCTCGACA
>CAZDSL010000289.1:0-4071 GCA_964507655.1 uncultured Mycobacteriaceae bacterium
GGGTGCCCATCCCGGCGGGCCGGGTCGACAGCGCCGTCGCCCGGGTCGACGACCTCGCGCGCGAGGTCCTCGCCGCGCCTGGCGCCTCGCGGATGGCCGTCGCCGTGGTGCACGACGGGCGGATCGCGCTCGAGCGCGGGTATGCGGCCGAGGCGCCGGCCGGCACCGCGGCGCCCGCCCCGGCGGCCGCCCCCGATGAGCACACCGCGTTCGCGCTCGGCGCGCTGTCGGCCCCGCTCGCCGCCACCGTCGTCGCCACCCAGCTCGGCGAGGGCCGGTCGTGGTCGACGCCCGTGCACACGCTGCTGCCGCAGTTCGCGCTGGCCGACCCGTACGCCACCGAGCACGCCACGCTGGGCGACCTGTTCGCGGGCACGCTCGGCCTTCCGCCCGCCGCCGGCAGCGCGGCGGCGCAGGCGGGCATAGACAGGCAGGATCTGATCGGCCGGCTGCGCACGCTCCCGGCCGGCGGCTTCCGGGCGGAGGCGGGGCCCACCGACCTGGGCCCCACCGTCGCGGGTGAGGCCGTCGCCGCGGCGGCGGGCACCGATTTCGCGTCCCTCGCCGACAACGCCCTCCTCCACCGGCTCGGCATGGGCGACACCAGCTTCCGCCACGCCGATTTCGCCGCCCGCGACGATGCCGCCGCGCCCGCACCGCTGCTCGACGGCCGCGTCGCGCCCGCCCCCGCACGCGCCTGGGCCGACGTGGTCGCCCCCGCTCTCGGCGCCAGCTCGTCGGCGCACGACATGGCCGAGTGGATGCGCGCCGTGCTCGCCGGCGGCACCGACGGCGGCACCGACGGCGGCACCGCCGTGATCCCGGCCGAGGCGCTCACCGCGGCGCTCTCGCCGCAGGCGCTCGTCCCCGGTCCCGCATCTGCAGACGCCCGCGCCCGCGCCGTGGGATTCGGCTTCGCGGTGGACAGCTCGCCCGCGGGCAGGGTGGTCGTCTCGGGACCCAGCACCGCCCCCGGTTCCTCCGCGCCCGACGCCGCGCTCACGCTCATCCCCTCGGCGGGGGTGGGCATCGTGGTGCTCACCGATGCGCTCTCGACGCCCACGGCGCCCGTCACGGCGGCCGAGACGGTGGCGGCGCAATTCGCCGACCTGGTCCAGTTCGGCGAGACGCAGCGCGACTGGGCCTCCTGGTTCGCGGGGCAGGCGACGGCCACCCCGGCGCCGACACCCGCTGCAGCGCCGTCACCGACACCGCCCGCCGCGCCGACACCCGCCGCCGCGCCGTCGCCGACCGCCGCCGCGCCGCCGCCGTTGTCCAGCTTCGACGGCGTCTACTCCAGCGCGTTCTTCGGCGACGCCGTGGTGCGCACCAGCAACGACACCACCACGCTCACCGTCGGCCCCGGGCGCGCCGCGTACCGGCTCACGCCCCGCGGGGGCGGCGCGTTCACCGTGGCGGCGGCCGACCCTGCGGCCGCCCCGGCATTCGCGGCCGAGCACCCCGGTGCCACCGCCGTGTTCGACGGCGACGCGCTGACACTGTCGTTCCTCGACCAGGCCGGGCCGTTCCGGCGCTAGCCGCAGCCGTGCCGCCCGAAACCGGCCGGCCAGGTCCACGCGGCGGCTACGGTGATCTGCGGGCGGCCGGGACCTCCGCCCCGGGCGGGAGGACGGGACATGCGAGGCGGCATCCGCATCGGCGCACATCGCCGACGGAGACCATGGCGGGCCTGCGACGGCCGCCGGCGCCAGGCCCGCGTGCCGCTCGCCGTCGCCGCGGCGCTGGCCGCCGCCTGCACGCTGATCACCCCCGCCGGCGCCAACCCGTACACGGGCGCCGGATCGCTGGGCGTGCTCTCGCCGGGCGCGGGCCTCGACGCGGCGCTGCCCCCGCCCGGGCCGGGTCCCGCCGGATGCGTCCCGCTGGGCACCGCGCAGCTGCCGCCGGGCCCGCCGCCCGATCCGTCCACGCTGGGCATCGACGCCTTCCCGGTCGCCGCGCGGCAGGACGCGCTGCCCGCGCGGGTGGACCTGCGCACCGCCACCACCAGCTTCAGCCGGTTCTGGGAGTTCGCTCTGGCCGACCGCGCCCTCTACACCCGCCGCCGCGCGTCGGCCGAGCCGTGGCGCACCGTGCCGCTGCCCGCGTGCCTGCAGGGCCGGCTGGTCGGCATCTCGGTGGACGACGACGAACTCACCGCCATCGACGACAACGGCTGGCTGTACACGATGGACAACGTCGCACACGCGCCGATCGTGTGGAACTGGACGTCGTCGTTCGGGGCGCCGCTGTGGCTCGACCGCGGGCAGCGGATGCCGGCCGACCACGGCGACTGGTCGCTCAGCGTCCACTCCCCGCAGGTGCAGCGCACGTTCACCGACACCGCGGGCCATCAGCAGTTCATCGGCAACGCCAAGTGCACCATGGTCACGGTGCTCGTCGGCGACGGCAGCCGCATCGTCTATCTCGACCCGTGGCTGCCCAACGACCACAGCTACGAGATCGGCACCCCGCTGGGCGGGCGCTTCCAGGCGCAGTCGATGTCGACGGCGGCGTCCGTGACGTTCGTGATGAACCGCTACGGCGACATGTTCACCCGCCTGTTCGACTTCGACATCTCGGGCGCCGACACGCTGTTCTTCCAGTACTCGTGGCAGGACCAGTCCGACCGGCGCGAACCGGCGAGCCAGTTCGATGCGGCGCTCGACCCGTCGGTCGCCCGGATCCAGCTGCCCGCGCCGTCGTGGGTGCGCCAGCCCAAGATCCCCGGCACCGTCACCTCGGCGATCTCCATCCACGCCACCGGCGGCGCCGGCTCGGACGCGCGCGAGCTCCGGGTCGAGGGCGTCGGGGCCGACGGGCGCACCGGCTTCTGGCACAAGATGCTCGCCGACGACGCATGGTCGTTCACGCCCACCGGCCTCCCGCTGCACGGTGAGGACGTCGCGAACTCGCCGCGGGACCGCTCACACGACACGCTCGCCCCGCCGTCGCCGTACGACTTTTCGGCGGCGCTGCCCGACCGCGGCGAGGCGGGCGGCTACCGGCTGGATGTGACCGCATTCGAGTGGGCGTCGTCCGAACGCACCGCCACCGTCACCGCGCCCGACGGCACCCGGTTCCCGGTGGAGCTGCACACCATCGACGGCATGCGCATGACTCCGCGCGGCGAGGGCCTCGACGCCGTGCCGCGCGCGATGACGGGGGCCATCGGGCTGACGCAGGAGGCCTGGGACGGCCTCGACGGGCAGCCGCCGGCGGTGCAGACCTTCGCGCGCAGCTGGCTCGACGGCCACCGCCGCGCCCCCGTGAGCCTCACCGTCACCGACACGACGATGGCGATCGACCGCGCATCCGGCACCGGATCGATCCCCGGCGGCTAGTGTCGAGCCAGGCGCGGAGGCGCGCCGGACCGCCGGCGAGGGAGCGGACGATGAGCGTGGAGCCCGACGATGCGGCCACCGGCGACCTGGTCGGCGACGCCACACTCGCCGCCGACATCGCCGAATCCACTGGCGAGCTGCTGCTGCGGCTGCGCCACGACTCCTCCGCGATCGACCCCTACCTGCTGCGCGACAGGGGCGACCGCGAGGCGCACGAGCACATCATGGCCCTGCTGACGCAGCACTTCCCCGGCGACGCAGTCCTCTCCGAGGAGGGCACCGATTCGCCCGCGCGGCTGAGCGCCCACCGCACGTGGATCGTCGACCCGCTCGACGGCACCAACGAGTTCGGGATGCTCGATCACGACGACTGGGCCGTGCACGTGGCGCTCGTCATCGACCATCGCGCCGTGCTGGGCGCCGTGGCAGTCCCGGCGCTGGGCGAGACGTTCTCCAGCTCCACGGTGCCGCCGGTGCCACCGTTCGACGGCCGGGTGCGGATGGTGCTCAGCCGCAACCGGCGCAACGACCGGATCACCCGCATCGCGCGGGAGCTCGGCGCCGAGACGGTGCGGATGGGATCGGCGGGCGCCAAGGCGATGGCGGTGGTGCGCGGCGACGTCGACATCTATGCGCACGCGGGCGGGATGTACGAGTGGGACTCGTGCGCGCCGGTGGCGGTGGCGGCCGCGGCGGGGCTGCACGTGTCCCGCATCGACGGGAGCCC
>CAZDSL010000290.1:0-1751 GCA_964507655.1 uncultured Mycobacteriaceae bacterium
GGGCCCGCCGCTGACGGCGCCGCGGGCCCGCCGCTGACGGCGCCGCGGGCCCGCCGGTGACGGCTGTGCGCCGCCGCGGGCGCGCGGCCGATATGGTGGACGGCGAACGATGACACGTAGAGCGGTGGTCCCCCGGGGCGGAGGGGCCGCACGGGGACTGGGGCACGAATCCACGATGACGCGACCGGACGACGAGGTATCTCGTGATGTCGCGGCGGCTGTGGCGGGCGATCGCGCCGCGCTGCAGCGGCTGCTGACGGAGATCCGTCCGCTCGTCGTGCGCTACTGCCGCGCCCGCGTGGGGTTCGCCGAGCGCGGCTTCGGCTCGGCCGACGACGTGGCCCAGGAGGTCTGTCTGGCGGTGGTCACCGCCCTGCCGCGCTACAAGGATCAGGGCAAGCCGTTCATGGCCTTCGTCTACGGCATCGCGGCCCACAAGGTGGCCGACGCCCACCGCTCGTCCTCGCGTAACAAATCCGATCCCACCGCGGATATACCCGACGAGATGGCGCGCAACGGCGTCCAGGGCGGCGGTGTCGACGGCAGCGCCTACCTGGACCCGGTGCAGTCGTATCTGGATGCGGAATCCCGCCTGCGGGTCGAGAGGCTCCTCGCGGGGCTGCCCGAGAAGCAGCGCGAGATCGTCGTGCTGCGGCTGATCGTGGGCATGTCCGCCGAGGAGACGGCAGCGGCGGTGGGCAGCACCGCCGGCGCCGTCCGCGTCGCCCAGCACAGGGCGCTCGCGAAGCTGAGGAACTCTTTTGGAGAGGCGGGTGAGCAGGGTGTCCGAGCGTGACGACGCGATGGGCGACGGGTCCGCCGATGCAGACCTCGCCGCCATCCTGCATGACGAGGCCTTCGTGGAATCGGTGCTGCGCGGCGAGGCCGATTCCGACGGCGACGCCCTCGCCGCGCTGCTGTCGGGCGCACGGGCCGAGGTGGTCGGCGTCCCGATGCCCGGCATGCCGTCCGAAGACGAGCTGGCCGCCGCGCTGGCGGCCGGGCTCGAGCAGTCGCACGGCACCGTGACGCCCCTGCGCGGCCGCCGCCGCTGGTTCACCACCGTAGGGGCGGGCGCCGCGTCGGTGGCGGTGCTGCTCGGCGGCATCGCCGTGGCCGGCCACTTCTCCGGGGCCGACGCCCCCGCCGGGCACAGCCGCCAGGACGTGGTGACGGCCGCGAGCATCCGCGACGACCTCGACCACGCGCAAGACCTGCTGGCCCAGGGCGACAAGGCCGGCTGCCTCGCGGTGCTCGACTCCACCACCAAGAAGCTCGAGCGCCTGCGCGGCAACGCGCAGTTCCACGAGCTCGACGGCACACGGGTGGAGCTGTGGGCCAAGGCCACGGGCAAGCCCAAGGCGCAGGCGCCCACGGTGGCCCAGCCCACCACGCCGCCCACGGCCACCAGCACCACCGCGCCGCCGTCGGCCACGGTGGTCATGGTGCCGCCCGGGAAGCCCACCGTGGTGCCTCCGCCCACCAGCGTCGTGGTGGTGCCGCCGCCGGTCACCACCACGCCCGCGCCGCCGGCCACCACGGTCCCCGCGCCCACGCACACCGCCACGCCCACGCCCACCGTGGTGCCGCCGTCCGAGACGGCCAACCCGCCCAGCTCGGCCGAGCCGCCGCCCACCGGGTCGCCCGACCCGCCGGTCGACCCCACCGTGCTCAAGCTGTCCGATCTCAACAAGAACTGACGGACCGCACCCCCGCACAGGGCCCCGAACACGCATCCGGCCCCACCGCCA
>CAZDSL010000290.1:1851-4066 GCA_964507655.1 uncultured Mycobacteriaceae bacterium
GGCTCTGGTCGGCGAGGGCCGGGGCTCAGGAGCGGCGGCGGCCGGGCGGGAGCGTCAGAGATCGTGCCCGTCGGTGAACATCGACGCGTCGTTCATCGCGGCATCGGCGTAGCCGCGGCAGTAGTCCCAGGTGACGTACTCCTCGGGCTGAGGGTCGAAGGCCGGCTCGTGCGGGCGGACGCTGCCGTCCACCAGCAGCTGCATGAGGTTGGCCCGCAGCATCTCCCAGTCGTGGTAGTGGTCGTCGTGGCAGTCTTCGCAGGCGATGACCAGCCCGCGGATGCCGCGGTGGCCGAGCAGCGCCTCGTAGACGGCGAGGTCGGCGAGGTCCTCCTCCACGGCGAGGCGCTCGTGCGCGTCGAGCGGCTGGGCCGGCTCCGGAGAGTCGAAGGCCGCGGCCGGATCGGCGGGGTCGCCCGCGAACGGATCCGGCGGCAGGCCGGGCGGCAGATGGTCATGCACGAGCCCCACGGTACTTGGGGAACGCCGCGGACCGCCACCGAGTTCCCGTCCTCGCACGTCGACCGGCGTGCCCGCGGCGGCCCCCGGGTGACGGCGGTCTCCCGCGCAGCGGGGGCGGCGGCCGGGCGCGTGGCCTCCCTATAGCATGGACGCATCCACTTCAGAGAGGCCATATACCGTATGAGCAATCCGGCCGGGCAGGTTCGATTCGGTGGAGACCGCGACGACAAGGTCGCGATGCTGGGTCTCACCTTTGACGACGTCCTTCTCCTCCCCGCGGCGTCCGAGGTCATCCCCAGCCAGGTCGACACCTCCAGTCAGGTCACGCGCAACATCCGGCTGCGCGTGCCGCTGGTGAGTTCCGCGATGGACACCGTCACCGAGGCCCGCATGGCCATCGCGATGGCCCGCGCGGGCGGGATGGGCGTGCTGCACCGCAACCTGTCGGCCGACGCCCAGGCGGGCCAGGTGGAGACGGTCAAGCGCTCCGAGGCCGGCATGGTCACCGACCCGGTCACGGCGAGCCCGTCCGACACGCTCGCCGAGGTGGACGCCACCTGCGCCCGCTTCCGCATCTCGGGCCTGCCGGTGACGGACGAGGACGGCACGCTGGTCGGCATCATCACCAACCGCGACATGCGCTTCGAGGTCGACATGCAGCGCCGCGTCTCCGAGGTGATGACGAAGGCGCCGCTGATCACCGCGCAGGAGGGCGTCTCGGCCGAGGCCGCGCTGGGCCTGCTGCGGCGCAACAAGATCGAGAAGCTGCCCATCGTCGACGGCGCCGGCCGCCTCACCGGTCTCATCACGGTCAAGGACTTCGTCAAGACCGAGCAGTACCCGCACGCCACCAAGGACCGCGACGGCCGCCTGCTCGTCGGCGCCGCGGTGGGCGTGGGCGAGGAGTCGTGGACCCGCGCCATGAGCCTGGTCGACGCGGGGGTCGACGTGCTCGTGGTCGACAGCGCCCACGGCCACTCGTCGGGCGTGCTCGAGATGATCACGCGGCTGCGCCGCCAGGTGGGCGACGGCGTCGACATCATCGGCGGCAACGTGGCCACCCGCGGCGGCGCCCGGGCGCTCATCGACGCGGGCGTCGACGCCGTGAAGATCGGCGTGGGCCCCGGCTCCATCTGCACCACCCGCGTGGTGGCGGGGGTCGGCGCGCCGCAGATCACCGCCATCCTCGAGGCCGCGTCGGTGTGCCGGCCCGCGGGCATCCCCATCGTCGCCGACGGCGGCCTGCAGTTCTCCGGCGACGTGGCCAAGGCCCTCGCGGCCGGCGCCTCCACCGCCATGCTCGGCTCGCTGCTGGCGGGCACGGGCGAGTCGCCCGGCGAGCTGGTACTGGTGGGCGGCAAGCAGTTCAAGGCCTACCGGGGCATGGGCTCGCTGGGCGCCATGCAGAGCCGCGGCCAGGGCAAGTCGTACTCCAAGGACCGCTACTTCCAGGACGACGTGCTCTCCGAGGACAAGCTCGTGCCCGAGGGCATCGAGGGGCGGGTGCCGTTCCGCGGCCCGCTCGGCTCGGTGATCCACCAGCTCACCGGCGGCCTGCGCGCGGCCATGGGCTACACCGGTTCCCGCACCATCGAGGAGCTGCAGGACGCCCAGTTCGTCCAGATCACCGCGGCGGGGCTCAAGGAGAGCCACCCGCACGACATCCAGATGACGGTCGAGGCGCCCAACTACTATTCACGCTGACCGGTCGGCGCCGCTGCGGCGCCCGCACCACAGGCCCCGCGGGCGCGCA
>CAZDSL010000291.1:0-4062 GCA_964507655.1 uncultured Mycobacteriaceae bacterium
ACCGGGGGCGCCGGCGGCGCGGCGGATCCTGGCGGACCGGGGGGCGCCGGCTGACCGGGGGGCGCCTGCGGCGGTGCGGGCCGCGGCTGCCGCAGCTCGAACGGGCGGGAGAGGTCGCCCTGGCAGTGCGGGCACCACCGCGCGGGGACGGGCCCGGTGTCCGTCAGCGTGACGGGCCACAGGGTGCCGCACCGGGTGCACTGCTGGCACAGCATCAATAGACGCTGCCTTCGGTGCCGTCGGCGGCCACCAGCGGGCGGCCCGCCTGTTGCCAGCCCACCATGCCGTCGCGCACGAAGATCACGTCGCGCCCGTACTGGTTGAGGTACTGGCACACGCGCACGGCGCGCCCGCCCTGGCGGCACACCACGTAGACCTCGGCGTCGGGGTCGATCTCGTCGAGCCTGGCCGACACCTCGCCCAGCGGCATGTGCACGGCGCCGGGCGCGTGGCCCTGATCCCACTCGTCCTGCTCGCGCACGTCGAGCAGCACGGTGGCCCCGTCGAACGCGGCGGGCAGCTCGGCGGCGGCGATCGCTTCGAAAGGGTCCGTCACGCGGCCGATCCTGTCACGCGTCCGCGGAGCCGACAACCGGTGCGGCCCCGGGTGCGGCGGCGCCGTCGAACGGCGTGAAGTGCTCCACCACCGGCGGCGCCGCATAGAAGGGGTGCAGCAGCGCGCGCCAGCGCTCGAAGTCTGCCGAGCCGCGGAAGTTCTCCAGGTGCGCGGCCACCGACTCCCACTCCACCAGCATCAGGTACCGCCCGGCCGTCTCGTGGCAGCGGGCCATGGTGATGCGCCGGAAGCCCTCCGTGCGGGCGATCAGCCCCTTCGCTTCGGCGAAGGCGGCCTCGAACCCGGCCGCCTGCTCGCCCACATCCAGAATCGCGTGCTCGTAGATCACGGGGCCATTGTCCGCCATCGCCGCCACATCCGCCGCCCGCGCCGGCCCGACCGCCCCGGGTTCTCCACAGGCGCACCCCCGCGGACGCGCCGGCCGGCCCGGATTCGTAATTGTGGGGTTTTCACAACCGAGCACCCCGATTTCTGTGACCTGGCACACGTTTTCGAACGATTCTCCCCACGTTTGCACAGGGTTATCCCCATCTTGGGGATTACTGGTGCGCGATGACCTGGGATTCCCGCCGTCGGTGCACAGGGTGGGGAGAGCGTTTTCCACAGCTGTCCACAGGCCCCGCGGGACCCCTTCGGAGCGCCGGATCGGACCCCCTCGGAGCCCCGCCCGGGACCCCGGATCGGCCGCCCACCCGGCCGCCCACCCGGCGCAGCGCCGCGATCCCGTGGCACCGGCCCGGCCGCCCTGGCAGTGTTGCGGGCATGGAATTGCGCGTGTTCACCGAACCCCAGCAGGGCGCCGCCTACGACGACCTCCTCGCCGTCGCCCGCACCGCCGAGGACTGCGGCTACGGGGCCTTCTTCCGGTCCGATCACTACCTGGCCATGAACGCCGACGGCCTGCCCGGCCCCACCGACGCGTGGATCACGCTGGCGGCGCTCGCCCGCGACACCTCCACCATCCGCCTGGGCACGCTCGTCACCTCGGCCACGTTCCGCTACCCCGGGCCGCTCGCCATCTCGGTCGCGCAGGTCGACGCCATGAGCGGCGGCCGCGTCGAGCTGGGCCTCGGCGCCGGCTGGTACGCCGAGGAGCACGCCGCCTACGGCATCCCCTTCCCGCCGCTGCGCGAGCGCTTCGACCGGCTCGAGGAGTCGCTCGCCGTGATCACCGGGCTGTGGGACACGCCCGAGGGGAGCACGCTGGACCTGCCCGGCACCTACTACCCCATCAGCGGATCGCCGGCGCTGCCCAAGCCGGTGCAGCGCCCGCACCCCCCGGTGCTGCTGGGCGGGCTGGGCAAGAAGCGCACCCCAGCACTGGCGGCGCGCTACGCCGACGAGTTCAACCTGCCGTTCGTCGACCCGGCCACCACCGCCGAGGCCTTCGCCCGCGTGCACCGCGCCTGCGAGGAGCGCGGCCGCGACCCGCACGAACTCACCTATTCCAACGCCCTGGTGCTGTGCTGCGGGCGCGACGACGCCGAAGTGGCGCGCCGCGCCGAGGCGATCGGCCGGGACGTCGACGAGCTGCGTGCCAACGGCCTCGCCGGCACGCCCGCGGAGCTGGTGGACAAGATCGGCCGCTACGCCGAGCAGGGTACGCAGCGTATCTACCTGCAGACCCTCGACCTGGGCGACCTCGACCATCTCGAGCTGGTGGCGGGCAAGGTGCTGCCGCAGGTGGGGTGAACCGGCCGCCGCGCGGCCCGGCCCCGGGGCGCTCAGCCCAGCGACATGCGCAGCCGCAGCACCCGCGCGGTGGAGGCGAGCACGTCGCCCAGGTCCAGCCGGCCGCCGGTGAGCGCCGCCGCGATGCCGGACACGGCCTGGGCGCCCTGGCCGGCGTCGCGCGCCGAGCACAGCGCCAGGTCCTGCCCCGCCGCCAGCGCGGCGACGCTGCGGCCGGCGGCGTCGCCGTAGGCGGCCAGCGCGCCCGCCTCGATGGCGTCGCTGACGATCACCCCCTGGAAGCCGAGGGTGCCGCGCAGGTCGCCGCGCAGGATCGTCGACGACATGCCGGCGGGCGCGTCCGCATCGAGCGCCGGGTACACCGCCCACGAGGGCATCACCATGTCGACGCCCGCGGCGATGGCGGCGCGGTAGGGCGCCTCGTCGACGGTGCGCAGCGTGCCCGCGTCGAGCGGAATCGTCACCGGCCGCACGTCGGTGTTGGCGTCGGCGGGCGCCGCCCCGAGCCCCGGGAAGTGCTTGGCGGTGGCGGCGATGCCGTCGGTCTGCTGGGCGCCGATGAACGCCCCGCCCGCGGCGGCGACGACGTTCGGGTCGGTGCCGTACGACCGGGCGTAGGCGTCGAGGAAGTCGCCGGGCGTGCGATACACGCCCAGCACCGGCGCCAGGTTGCCGTTCATGCCCGCGGCGTGCAGCGTCGCCGCGGCCTCGTGCCCGGTGCGCGTGCCCGCGGCGGCCGGGTCGGCCGACGCGCCCACGTCCCGCGCCGAATCGACGGGGCCGTCCGCCCCGGGCAGCCTGAGCCGGCGCACCTGCCCGCCCTCCTGGTCGGTGAGCAGCAGCAGCGGCAGCGGGATGGGGCTCGCCTGCGCCGCCGCCTGCAGCTGCGCGGCGACGCCGCGGATCTGTTCGAGCGAGGCGATGTTGTCGGAGAAGAAGATCACGCCCGCCGCCTTGCCCGCGCGGATGGCGTCGAACAGTTCCGGCGGCGGCACCAGCCCCGAATACGAGTACACGACGTGCTGCCCGGCGAGCACGTCGGCGAACCCGGGCGGGATCATCGCGGCCGAGCCGGCCGAGAGGTCGGGCAGCGGCGGCGGCGCCGGTGCGGCCGCGGCGCCGCCGACGAGCAGCCCGGCGGTGAGGGTGGCGGCGACGGCCCCGGCCGCCGCCCGCAGCAACGTGGCGGGTCCTCGCACGGCGCGGCGCATCACGGGCCTCCTCCCGGAAGGCGCGCGCCGACGGGCGGGGGCGCTTCCCCGCGCGCTCCGGCTCAGCCCTCCTGCCTAGCAAGATAGTGCTCCTCGACCTGCCGGCGCAGGTCCTTCTCCGTCTGGCCCACGGCCGCCTGCATCAGCGGCTCGACCACCTTGGCCAGTGCCTTGCCGGCGATGCCGCCGCCGAGGTCGTAGTCGAAGGCCACCGACAGCCGCGTCCGCTCGTCGTCGATACGCTCGAACCGCCACGTCGACGCGTTGCGGATGCCCTCGTACGACTCGAGCCGGATCACCTCGTCGCGCTCCCACTCGGTGACGCGCACCTTGGAGCGCAGCGCCTTCGGCCCCAGCGTCATCGTCACCGCGAACTCGGCGCCCAGCCCCTGCACCTGCTCACCCAGCGGGCGGAACTCGGTGACGCCGAACATCCACCGCGGCACGGTGCGGTAGTCGTCGACGTACTCGAAGGCCGCCGACAGCGGGGTGCGCGCCTCCGCGGTGATGCTGATCCGGCCCATCATCGTCCTCCCACTCGCTGCGCCCGGCGGGCGCGACAGCACACGTTGTCAGCGGACG
>CAZDSL010000292.1:0-4035 GCA_964507655.1 uncultured Mycobacteriaceae bacterium
GCGGGGACAGGCGCTGTTGGGACAGGCGCTGCGGGGACGGGGGCTGCGCGGTGAGCCTGTCCGGATTCGTCCACCCCTGGTGGCTGCTGTGGCTCATCGCCGTCGCCGCCCTGGCCGTGGGGTACCTCTTGGTGCAGCTGCGGCGCAGGCGCAAGGCGCTGCGCTTCGCGAGCTTCGAGATGCTCGACTCGGTGAGCCCGCGCCGGCGGCGGTGGTACCTGCACGTGCCCGCCGCGCTGCTCGTGCTCGGCCTCACCGGCCTCACCATCGCCGCTGCGGGCCCCACGGCCGATCACAAGGTGCCCCGCAACCGCGCCACCGTCATGCTCGCGATCGACGTGTCGCTGTCGATGAAGGCCACCGACGTGCAGCCGAGCCGCCTCGTCGCGGCGCAGGAGGCGGCCAAGTCGTTCGTCGAGGAGCTGCCCAAGGGCATCAACCTGGGACTGGTGTCGTTCGCGGGCACCGCCTCGGTGCTCGTCTCGCCCACCACCAACCGCCAGTCGGTGGTGAACGCCATCGACCACCTGCAGCTGGCCGAGCGCACCGCCACCGGCGAGGCCATCTTCACCTCGCTGCAGGCCATCGAGAACTTCGGCGCGGGGCTCGGCGGCGGCGACGACGTGCCCCCGGCCCGCATCGTGGTCGCCTCCGACGGCACGCAGACGGTGCCTGCGGGGCTCGACGACCCGCGCGGCGCCTTCACCGCGGCACGCACCGCCAAGGACAAGCACGTGCCCGTGTCCACGATCTCGTTCGGCACCAGCTACGGCTACGTCGACATCGAGGGCCAGCGCATCAACGTGCCCGTCGACGACGATTCCCTCAAGCGCATCGCCGACCTGTCCGGCGGCACCTTCTTCCGGGCCTCCAGTCTCGGCGAGCTCGAGGGCGTGTACGACACGCTCCAGACGCAGCTGGGCTACGAGACCGAGCGCGGCGACGCCTCCCGCCCCTGGCTGCTGCTGGGTTCGGCGCTGGTGCTGCTCGCGGCGGCCGGTTCGCTGGTGGTGGGGCGGCGGCTGCCGTGACGCGCGGGCACGATTTCGCGGCCGCCGATACCGGTGAGTAGTGTGTGTCACCATGGCGAAGACCGACGAGATCCCCGCTGAGCCCCAGGGCCGGTCCGTGCTGGTCACGGGCGGCAACCGCGGCATCGGCCTGGCCATCGCGCGCAGGCTCGCCGCCGACGGCCACCGTGTCACGGTGACCCACCGCGGTTCCGGCGCGCCCGACGACCTGCACTCCGTGGTGTGCAACGTCGACGACGCCGACTCCGTCGACCGCGCCTTCACCGAGGTCGAGCAGCACCAGGGCCCGGTGGAGGCGGTGGTGGCCAACGCCGGCATCACCGACGACACGCTCCTCATGCGCATGTCCGAGGAGCAGTTCCAGCGCGTCATCGACACCAACCTCACCGGCGCCTTCCGCGTCGCCAAGCGCGCCTCGCGCGCCATGCTGCGGGCGCGCTTCGGCCGGTTCGTCTTCCTTGGCTCCGTGGTCGGCCAGTCGGGCGGGCCCGGTCAGGTCAACTACGCCTCCTCCAAGGCGGGCGTGGTGGGGCTGGCGCGGTCGCTCACCCGCGAGCTCGGCTCCCGCTCCATCACCGCCAACGTGGTGGCCCCCGGCTTCATCGACAGCGACATGACGGCCGTGCTGGGCGATGCGCACAAGAAGGCCATCGTCGACGCGATCCCGCTGGGCCGCCCGGGCCGCACCGACGAGGTGGCGGCCGCGGTGAGCTGGCTCGTCTCCGACGACGCCGCCTACGTCTCGGGCGCCGTGATCCCCGTCGACGGCGGCCTCGGCATGGGCCACTGATCGTCCCGACCCCGCACCACCGACCGCCGCAGGAGGCGCATTCGCAATGGCAGGACTGCTCGCCGGCAAGACCATCCTCGTCACCGGGATCATCACGGACGCCTCGATCGCGTTCCACGTGGCGCGGACGGCGCAGGAACAGGGCGCGCGCGTGATCATCACGGGCTTCGACCGCCTGCGCCTGATCGACCGGATCGCCCAGCGGCTGCCCGGCGAGGTCCCGCCCGCGGTGGAGCTCGACGTGCAGAACCCCGAGCACCTGGCCACGCTGGCCGACCGGGTGCGCGAGCTGGCCCCCGAGGGCATCGACGGCGTGGTGCACTCCATCGCCTTCGCACCGCGCAGCTGCCTGGGCGGCGACTTCTTCGATGCGCCGTGGGACGACGTCTCGCAGGCCCTCGAGGTGTCGGCCTACTCGTATTCGGCGCTGGCCAAGGCGCTGCTGCCGGTGCTCAACGACGGCGCCTCGCTGGTGGGCATGGACTTCGACCCCACCCGCTCGATGCCCTTCTACAACTGGATGGGCGTGTCCAAGGCCACGCTCGAGGCGGTCAACCGCTACGTGGCCAAGGAGGTGGGCGGGCGCGGCATCCGCGCGAACCTCGTGGCCGCGGGGCCCGTCAAGACGCTCGCCGCCAAGGCCATCGCGGGCGATGCCGCCGGCCCCGGCGCCGAGCTCAACCGCCTCAACGAGATGTGGGACCGCGCCGCGCCCCTCGGCTGGAACGTCGACGACCCCACGCCGGTGGCCAAGACGGTGTGCACCGTGCTCTCCGACTGGCTCCCCGGCACCACCGCCTCCGTCGTCTACGTCGACGGCGGCTTCCACGCGACCATCGGGTGAGGGCATGACGGTGATCGCATGAGCACGCCCGCCGCGCCGGAACCGGGGCGGGAACGCCCGCGCGCGCTGCTCGTCGCGTCCTTCGGCGGCCCCGAGGGGCCCGGCGACGTGCGGCCCTTCCTCGAGAACGTCACCCGCGGCCGGGGCGTGCCCCCGGAGCGCCTCGACGACGTCGCGCAGCACTACCTGCACTTCGGCGGCGTCTCGCCCATCAACGCGCTCAACCGGCGGCTCATCGAGGCGGTCCGCGGGCGGCTGCGCGAAGAGGGCATCGACCTGCCGGTGTACTTCGGCAACCGCAATTGGCACCCGATGATCGAGGACACAGTGGAGCGCATGGCGGCCGACGGCGTCGGCCACGCGCTCGTGTTCGCCACCTCCGCGTGGGGCGGGTACTCGGGATGCCGCCAGTATCTGGAGGACATCGCGCGGGCGCGGGCCGCCGCCGGCCCCTCGGCGCCGGCGCTCACGCGGCTGCGCCAGTTCCACGACCATCCGCTGTTCGTCGCCGCCTTCGCCGACGCGGTGCGCGCCGCGCTCGGCGGCCTCGGCGCCTCGGCGCCGCGGCTGGTGTTCACGGCACACTCGGTGCCGGTGGCCGCCGACGCCGCGGCCGGGCCGCCCGCCGACGGCGGGCGCCTCTACAGCCGCCAGGTCGCGGAGTCGGCCGGGCTGATCGCCGCCGCCGCCGGCGTGGACGAGTACGACCTGGTGTGGCAGTCGCGCTCCGGTCCGCCGCACGTGCCGTGGCTGGAGCCCGACATCGTCGATCACCTCGACGCGGTGGCGGCCCGGGGCCACGACGGCGTGGTGGTGTGCCCCGTCGGGTTCATCGCCGACCACCTCGAGGTGGTGTGGGACCTCGACACGGAGGCGCGCGACCGCGCGGAGGCGCTGGGGCTGGCGTTCGCCCGCGCCGCGACCCCCGGGGAGGACCCGCGGCTGGCGCAGATGGTGGTGGAGCTGGTGCGCGAGCACCTGGCGGGCGCTCCCGCCCGGCGCCTGGGCACCGAGCCGCAGTACGGCTGCACCCTCGACGGCGCGCCGTGCGCTAGGGGCTGCTGCGCGCCCCCGCGGCGCCCGGCCCCGCCCGCAGGGCGCTGACGGCCTCCGCGGCCGCGCCGAGCCGGGCCTGACGCACGGCCGCCGACAGCGTGCGCATCGTCCGCTCGTGCTCCTCGGCGTCGCGCGCGGTGTGCGGGGTGCCGGCCCACGCGTCGGCGGCGACGGAGACGATCGCCGCGACGGTGGTGGCCGAGTGCAGCGTCTCGGCGCAGCGCTGCGGCGTGCCCGGCGGGAGCACATGCTCCTCGGCTGCCGCCACCCGGGCCGCCACGGCGCGGCGCGCCCCGGCGCCGGCGCCGCCACCC
>CAZDSL010000293.1:0-4026 GCA_964507655.1 uncultured Mycobacteriaceae bacterium
CGATCTCGGTGACGCGCCTGCCCAGCCGCTTGCCGGTGCGCAGATAGAACGGCACGCCCGCCCACCGCCGCGAGTCCACCTCGAGGGTGATCGCCGCGAACGTCTCGGTGGTCGAGCCCTCGGCGAACCCCTTCTCGTCCTGCAGCCCGCACACCTGCTCGGAGCCCTGCCATCCGGCCGCGTACTGGCCGCGGGCCGTCGTCTGCTCCAGCGGGGCGGCCAGCCGGGTGGCGGAGAGCACCTTGATCTTCTCCGCCTGGATGGCGCGCGGCTCGAAGCTGACGGGCTCCTCCATGGCGGTGAGCGCGAGCAGCTGCAGCAGGTGGTTCTGGATCACGTCGCGCGCCGCGCCGATGCCGTCGTAGTATCCGGCCCGGCCGCCCAGGCCGATGTCCTCGGCCATGGTGATCTGCACGTGGTCGACGTAGTGCGAACTCCACAGCGGATCGAACAGCTGGTTGGCGAAGCGCAGCGCCAGGATGTTCTGCACCGTCTCCTTGCCCAGGTAGTGGTCGATGCGGAAGACGTTGCGCTCGTCGAACACCTCGGTGATGGCCGCGTTGAGTTCGCGCGCGCTCTGCAGATCGTGCCCGAAGGGCTTCTCGATCACCACGCGCCGCCACTGGTCGCGCGTCGGCTCGCCGGGCGCGTCGCCCGGCGCGTCCAGCAGCAGGCGGTCGGCATGGTGCGGACCGGCCTCCTGCTGCGCCAGCCCGTGCGCGTCCAGATGCGAGCACACCGAGGGGAACGCCGCGGGCGGGATCGCCAGGTAGAAGGCGTAGTTGCCGGCCGTGCCGCGCTCGGCGTCGAGCGCGGTGAGCGTGCCGGCCAGCCGGCCGTACGCGGCGTCCTCGTCGAACGCGCCACCGACGAAGCGGATGCCCTCGGCCAGGCGCTCCCACACCGCGCGCCGGAACGGGATGCGGGTGCGGCCCTCGATCGATTCGAGGACGAACTCGCGGAACTGCTCATCGGTCCAGTCGCGGCGGCCGAAGCCCACCAGGCCGAACCCGGGCGGCAGCAGGCCGCCCGCGGCCAGGTCGTAGACCGACGGCAGCAGCTTCTTGCGGGCCAGGTCGCCGGTGACGCCGAAGATGACGAGGCTGCACGGCCCCGCGATCCGGGGCAGTCGCCTGTCTCGCGGGTCGCGGAGCGGATTGCGCCCCGCGCCCGGCTGCGCGCCCGCAGCGGTGGTGCCCACCCGTCAGCGGGCCGCGTCGAGGCGGCCGGTCACCGACTCCATCAGCTCCGACCAGGAGACGTCGAACTTGTGCACGCCCTCGGTCTCGAGCCGGGCGAACACGTCGGCCAGGTCGATGCCGGCGGCGGCGAGCGCGTCGAAGTGCCGCTGCGACTCCTCGCCGCGGCCGGCCACCGTGTCGCCCTCCACCTCGCCGTGGTCGGCGAAGGCCTCGAGCGTCTTCTCCGGCACGGTGTTGACGGTGCCGGCCGTCACCAGCCCGGTGATGTAGAGGGTGTCGGGGTAGTCGGGGTTCTTCACGCCCGTCGACGCCCACAGCGGGCGCTGCACGGTGGCGCCCCGGGCGGCGAGCGCGCTCCAGCGCGGCGAGGCGTCGGTGAACACCTCCGCGTAGGCGGCGTGGGCGAGGCGCGCGTTGGCCAGCCCCGCCTTGCCGCGCAGCGCCAGCGCCTGCTCCGAGCCGTCGGCCTCGAGCCGCGCGTCGATCTCGCTGTCGACGCGGGAGACGAAGAACGACGCCACCGAGTGGATGCCGGCCAGGTCGTGGCCCGCCTCGGCGGCCGCCTCGAGCCCGGCCAGGTAGGCGTCCATGACCTCGCGGTAGCGCTCCACCGAGAAGATGAGCGTGACGTTCACCGACACGCCCTCGGCGATGACCCGCGTGATGGCGGGGACGCCGGCCGGGGTGGCCGGGATCTTGATGAGCAGGTTGGGGCGGTCCACCGTCTTCCACAGGTCGAGCGCCTGCGCCACGGTGCCGTCGGTGTCGGCGGCGAGGGTGGGATCGACCTCGATGGACACCCGGCCGTCGACGCGGCCGGACGCCTCGTACTGCGGGCGCAGGACGTCGCAGGCGCGGCGCACATCGTCGGTGGTGAGCTCGCGGATCGCGTCGGCCGTGCTGCCGCCGCGCGCGGCGACGCGCGCGATCTGCTCGTCGTACGCGTGGCCCTTGGTGAGCGCCCCGGCGAAGATGGTGGGGTTGGTGGTGACGCCCACGACGGAGCGGGTCTGCGCCAGCTCGGCGAGGTTCCCGCTGTCGAGGCGGTCGCGGGAGAGGTCGTCGAGCCAGACGGAGACGCCGGCGTCGCTGAGGGCTTTCAGGCGGGGGTTGGTCGGCATGGGGTGTCCTCCTCAGGCGTTGCCGGTGCGGGCGGCCGCGGCGGTGATCGACCGCCCGGCCGCTGCGATGACCGCGTCGGTGGTGATACCGAACTCGCGGAACAGGGTCTTGTAGTCGGCCGAGGCGCCGAAGTGCTCCAGCGAGACGGCCTCGCCCGACTCGCCCAGCAGGATGTGCCACGGCATGGCGATGCCGGCCTCGACGCTCACGCGGGCGTGCACCGCGGGCGGGATCACCGCGTCGCGGTACTCGGCGGGCTGCGCGAGGAACCAGTCGAGGCACGGCATGGAGACGACGCGGGCCGAGCGGCCCTGCGCCTCGAGCGCCTCGGCGGCGGCCACCGCGAGCTGCAGCTCGGAGCCGGTGGCGATGAGGACGACGTCGGGCGTCGCCGACGAGCCCGGCACCAGGACGTAGCCGCCCCGGGCGACGCCCTCGCGGGCGGCGTCGGCGGTGCCGGCGAGCACCGGCACGTTCTGGCGGGTCAGGGCCAGCGCGCTGGGCCCGTCGCGGTGCTCGAGCGCGGCGCGCCAGGCGGCTGCCGTTTCGTTGGCGTCGCCGGGGCGCAGCACCGACAGCCCCGGGATGGCGCGCAGCGCGGCCAGGTGCTCCACCGGCTGGTGGGTGGGGCCGTCCTCGCCGAGGCCGATCGAATCGTGCGTCCACACGTAGGTGACGGGCAGGCCCATCAGCGCGGCGAGCCGCACCGCGGGCCGCATGTAGTCGCTGAACACGAGGAACGTGCCGCCGTACGGGCGGGTGGGGCCGTGCAGGGCGATGCCGTTGAGGATGGCGCCCATCGCGTGCTCGCGGATGCCGAAGTGCAGCGTGCGGCCGTACGGGTGCGCGGTGTACACCGCGGTGCTGATGGCCTCGGGGCCGAACGAATCGGCGCCCGGCATCGTGGTGTTGTTGCTGCCGGCCAGGTCGGCGGAGCCGCCCCACAGCTCGGGCAGCACCGGCGCCAGCGCGGCCAGCGTCTTCTCCGAGGCCTTGCGGGTGGCCAGGCCCGACGCGTCCGGCTCCCAGGAGGGCAGCCCCTCGGCCCAGCCCTCCGGGAACCCGCCCGACTGCAGGCGGTCGAACAGCGCCTTGCGCTCGGGCTCGCGCACGGCCCAGGCGTCGAAGCCCTTCTGCCACTCGGCGTGCGCGGCGGCGCCCCGGTCGATGATGCCGCGCGCATGCTTCAGCACCTCGTCGGCGACGGCGAAGTCGGCGGCCGGATCGAAGCCGAGCGCCTCCTTGACCGCGGCGACCTCCTCGGCGCCGATGGCGGCGCCGTGGATCGCGCCGGTGTTCATCTTGTTCGGCGCGGGGTAACCGATGACGGTGCGCAGCACGATCAGCGAGGGGCGGTCGGTGACGGCCTCGGCCTCGCCCGCCGCCGCGAGGATGCCGGCGACGTTCTCGCCGCCCTCGACGTACTGCACGTGCCAGCCGTAGGCCTCGTAGCGCTTGGCCACGTCCTCGCCGAAGGCGATGGCGGTGTCGTCCTCGATGGAGATCTCGTTGTCGTCGTAGAAGACGATGAGGTTGCCCAGCTGCTGCGTGCCGGCCAGCGACGACGCCTCCGAGGTGACGCCCTCCTGCAGGTCGCCGTCGGAGGCGATCACCCACACGCGGTGGTCGAACGGGCTCTCGCCCGGCGCGGCGTCGGGGTCGAACAGGCCCCGCTCGTAGCGCGCCGCCATCGCCATGCCCA
>CAZDSL010000294.1:0-4015 GCA_964507655.1 uncultured Mycobacteriaceae bacterium
GTCACCCGGCCCGGCGGCCGGCGGCGCGTCCGCCGGGGACGCAACCGCCGCGGTGCGCGCGGGCGGGCGCTGCGACCTCGGGCAGCCGCACACCGAGGCCCTGGTGGTGGGCGGCGCGATTGACTGCGGCACGCTCGCCGACGTGTGGGGGCGCGCCGTGGCCGACCCGGCCTTTGCCGTGCACGGCAACGGCAACACGATCACGGTGGACGGGTGGACGTGCCGGGCCCACCAGACGCGCCCGGTGCAGACCGGCTACTGCGAGAACGCCGCGGCGCAGGCGCGCTTCAAGGTGATCCACCGGTAGCCGGGCCCGTCAGGGCAACACCACCACCTTGCCGTCGGCGCCGTGCTCGGCGCGCGCGTGCGCGTCGGCCGCATCCTCGAGCGCCAGCTCCGCGGCGACGGCCACGTCGAACCGGCCCTGCTCCGCCAGCCCGGCCGCCTCGGCGAGCGCGCCGAACGCGCTGGGCGTGCTCGACACCCGCACGCCCAGGTCCGGCGCGTCGAAGTCGGCCAGCGACACCACGTGGCCGGGGCCGCCGGCGACGGCGATGAGCTCCTCGAGCGAGCCCAGGCCCGACGCGTCGAGCACCGCATCCACCCCGCCGCCCGTCGCGTCGGCGATGCGCTCGGCCAGGCCGGGCCCGTGGTCGACGGCGGCGATGCCGAGCAGCCGAAGCCGCTCCTGCCTGCGCGGCGAGGCGGTGCCGATGACGTCGGCGCCCGCCGCGAGCGCGAACTGCGCGGCCGCCATGCCGACGCTGCCCGAGGCGCCGTCGATGAGCAGCGTGCGCCCCTCGGCGACGCCGAGCAGGTCGAGAGCCCGGCGCGCCGCCTCGGCGGCCGTGCTCACCGACGCCGCCTGCGCCCACGACCACGCCGCGGGCCGCCGCGCCCAGTGCTCGAGCACCGCGTACTCGGCGAACGTCGCCGGGCCCAGGCCGAACACCTCGTCGCCCACGGCGACGCCCGAGACGCCCTCGCCCACCTCGTCGACGACGCCCGCCGCCTCGACTCCGGGCACCACCGGCGACTCGGGGGCGTCGCCGCGGGCGAACATCCCGGCGCGCTTTTTGAGGTCGAACGGGTTCACCGACGCGGCCGCGACGGCGATGCGCACCCGCCCCGCGCCCGCGTGCGGCCGGGGTGCGCGCTCCGGCCGCAGCACCTCGGGCCCGCCGAAGCGGCGGTAGGCGACGGCGCGCATGTCGTCGGTGCGCGAGTCGTCGGCGGCGCCGGCGGGGTGCTCGGCGGGGGCGGTGTGGGCGTGCACGGCGGGCTCCATCCGGATCGGGTGTGTGCTGCACCTCCATACTGGCCGCTGCCGGGGGCGGGCGTCGATCAGTAGCCTCGTGGCGTGTCTGCTCAAGCCCTACCCGACCTCTCCGCGAGCGTGTCGGGCATCGCACTGTCCGAGACCAACCAGGACTGGCTGATCCACAAGCCGGTCTGGATCGTCGTCTACATCGTGCTGGCCATCGTGGTGCGCTTCGTCCTGCACCGCGTGATCGATCAGGTCACCAAGTCGCGCGGCGGCGGCGACGGCGACGGGAACGGGGGCGTCCTGCGCGGGCTGTTCCGCCGCGGCCGTGGCCGCTCGTCCGCCGCGTCCCCGCCGATCTCCTCCGACCTGGACGCGGCGCGGCAGCATCCGGGCGGGGGCGCCGACGGCCACGACGAGGCGGCGCGGCAGGTCGACACCGACCGGCTCGAGCAGGCGACGGCGCGCAACGCCGCCGCGGCCGGCGAGAACGAATCGCGCATGGCGGCCGCCGCGGCAGGGCTGTGGCGCGGCCGCCGCAACCTCACCCCCGAGGAGGTGCGCGAGGCGCGCCTGCGCGAGGAACGCCAGCGCGAGCGGCGCGCGCAGCGGGCCACCACCATCGGCTCGGTGCTCAAGTCCACCGTGTCGTTCCTCGTGCTCATCTGGGTGGTGCTGCAGATCCTGGCGCTGCTGGGCGTCAACGTGGCCCCGTTCATCGCGTCGGCCGGCATCATCGGCGTGGCCCTCGGCTTCGGCGCGCAGGCGCTGGTGCGCGACTTCCTCTCCGGCCTGTTCATGCTGTTCGAAGACCAGTACGGCGTGGGCGACGTGGTGGACCTGGGCGACGCCGTCGGCACCGTCGAGAGCGTGGGGCTGCGCGTCACCACGGTGCGCGACAAGTACGGCACGCTCTGGTACTGCCGCAACGGCGAGATCATGCGGGTGGGCAACTACAGCCAGGACTACGCCGTCGCGTTCCTGCTGCTGCCCATCTCCTACGGCTCCGACGTGGACCTGGCCTGCCAGGTCGCGCTCGAGACGGCGCGCGCGGCCGTGCAGGAGGAGGCGCTGCGCGACGACGTGCTCGCCGCGCCCGAGATGCTGGGCGTGGACGAGCTGGGGGCCGACTCGGTGACGCTGCGGCTCACCGTCACCGTCCGGGCCAACACGCAGTGGACGGTGGAGCGCGAGCTGCGCCGGCGCATCCGGGCCGCCTTCGCCGAGCACGGCATCCGGGCCCCCTACCCCACGGGCCTGCCGGTGAGCGCCCTGCAGAAGCTCAGCCCGGAGAGCCCCGCCGAATAGCGCCCCACAGCCCGAAGCCCAGCAGGGCGGCGCCCGGCACCACCCCGGCCACCGCCGCCGTGGCCGCGCCGGTGGTGTCGAGGGCGGCGAAGACGAGACCGAGCACCCCGCACGCGGCGATGATGCCGCCGAGCAGGTGGAAGAACGCCGCCTGGAACAGGCGGCCCAGCGCGAAGAAGTGCACGCCCACCACCACCGACACCCACGCCACCCCGGCGTGCGGGGCGTGCAGCACGGCGTTGAGCACCGCCAGCCCGCCGAACAGCGCCGCCGCCTCGGCCGCCACGATGAGCCAGAAGCCGCGCGCGAGGCCCGGCCCCCCGACGGAATACGCCGGCGCGGCGACATGCGCCGGCGGGGCGGGGGACCCGGCCCTGCGCTCCCACGGGCGGGCGCGCAGGCCCACCGCGACGACGGTGGCGGCGCACACGGCGATCGCCGCCGCCCGCGCCGCCCACGCGACAGGCGCGGGGAAGGGCCACGCGTTGACGGCGACGTAGACGACCCCGAACGCGCTGCCGATGAGCGCGCCGGCGTACTGGCCGGGGAGGGCGCGCGCCGGCGGCGCGGCCTGGCCTGGAGCGGGGGTGGGCAAGACGCTCCTCCGTCTGTAGTGTGCGGACAGTCCGGATCGAGGACGCTCCCGACCTTATGGAGGATGCCATGTCGTACATCATCTACAGCGCTCTCAAGGCCGGCGGATTCACGGAGCAGGACGCCCGCTACTGGGCGACGCTGCTCGCGGTGAATCCCCATTAAGAGCGCCCCGCGCATGCCATAGTGGAGTCCGATCCGCAGTGATCCCCGCCCGCGCAGCGCGGGCGGCACCGCCGGCCGGGGAGGACCCACCGTGTCGATGTACATGTTCCTGGAGGAGCCGCAGGCGCGCGAGACGGCCGATCAGGCGCGCGCCGCCATCCGGGCGGCGCTCATCACCTCGGCCATCGCCGCCATCGTGCTCGGCATCATCGCGCTGGTGTGGCCGGGGCCCACGCTGGTGGCCATCGCCATCGTCTTCGGCATCTGGCTCGTCATCGGCGGCGTCATGCGCATCGCCACCGCCGTCACCTCGCGTTTCCTGCCCACCGGCACGCGCTGGCTGCTCGGCGTCCTCGGCGCGCTCGTCGTCATCGCCGGCATCGTGTGCCTGTTCCACCCGGGCAGCGCGCTGTGGGTGCTCACGGTGTTCATCGGGGTCAGCTGGATCATCGACGGCATCATCGCCCTGTTCTCGGGGCGCGACAGGGCCACCGTGGGCCCGCGCTGGCTGTACGTGCTCGGCGCGGTGGTCTCGGTGATCGCCGGCATCATCGTGCTCGCCCTGCCCGGCCTGGCCATCGCCACCTTCGCCGTGTTCGGCGGCATCCTGCTCATCATCATCGGCGTCGTCACGCTGTTCACGCTGCCGCCGGCGGTCCGCCCGCAACCGCAGTAGAACCGGCC
>CAZDSL010000295.1:0-4006 GCA_964507655.1 uncultured Mycobacteriaceae bacterium
ACCAGCGGTAGTGCGCGAACGCCTTGTTGGCCTCGGCCATCTTGTGCGTGTCCTCGCGGCGCTTCACCGCGGCGCCCAGCCCGTTGCTGGCGTCGAGGATCTCGTTGGCGAGGCGCTCGACCATGGTCTTCTCGCGGCGCTGACGCGCGAAGGTGACCAGCCAGCGCATGGCCAGCGTGGTGGAGCGGCCCGGACGGACCTCGACCGGCACCTGGTAGGTGGCGCCGCCCACGCGGCGGCTGCGCACCTCGAGGGCGGGCTTGACGTTGTCGAGCGCGCGCTTGAGCGTGACGACGGGGTCGGTGCCCGTCTTCTCGCGCGTCTGCTCGAGGGCCTGGTAGACGATGCGCTCGGCGGTGGACTTCTTGCCGTCGAGGAGGATCTTGTTCACCAGCTGCGAGACGAGAGGAGATCCGTAGACCGGGTCGTTGACCAGCTGACGCTTCGGGGCGGGACCCTTACGAGGCATTAGCTCTTCTCCTTCTTGGCGCCGTAGCGGCTGCGGGCCTGCTTGCGACCCTTGACACCCTGGGTGTCGAGCGAACCGCGGATGATCTTGTAGCGCACACCGGGGAGGTCCTTCACACGACCACCGCGGACCAGGACCATCGAGTGCTCCTGGAGGTTGTGGCCCTCGCCCGGGATGTAGGCGGTGACCTCGACGGCCGTCGTCAGGCGCACACGAGCGACCTTGCGAAGCGCGGAGTTCGGCTTCTTGGGGGTCGTGGTGTAGACGCGGGTGCACACACCGCGGCGCTGGGGGCTGCCCTTGAGCGCGGTGGTCTTGCCCCCCGTCACCTTGTCGTGGCGGCCCTTGCGGACCAGCTGCTGAATGGTTGGCATAACCGTCTTTCTCTGTGGCTCGACGGGCGCGGCGTGCGCCGGCGACCGGTCGAGACGAACATTGCTGATGTGGAATTAGGGTTTTCGCAGTTGGGACAAGAAAGCTGCTGCCCCTCACCCGCACCCCGTGGGCGGGCGTGTCGCATCCCCTAACAGCGCAGCCAGCTGTTCGCCCGGACAGCGGAGGACCGGAGCGCACACATGGCCATACCGTCGGGTAGGCACACAGATCGGCCCGGCAAGCCGGGCACGGCCATCCACGATACCCGCCGACACTGCGCACGGTCAAAGCGGGCCAATACCATCCTCGCGGCGTCCGGCGCCAGCCGCGCGGAACCACGGGCGGGGATGCCGCCCCAGGGTACGGGGCGGCGGCGGATCAGCCGCCGCCGCCCGCGATCGCGGCGTGCAGGGTGGCCGCCCACTGCCGCACGATGGCGTCGCGCCGGCGCGAGTCGTCGGTGAGCACGTCCGCCAGCCCCAGGCCGCGCGCCAGGTCGAGTGTGGCCTGCACCAGCCGGTGCACCTCCGGGTCGGTGTCGTCGGCGCCGAGCATCTCCACCGTCACCCGGTGCGCGTGCCGGCCGAAGCGCGCCTCGAGCGGCACGATGCGGGCGCGCAGGTCGTCGTCGGCGGCGGCGGCCGTCCACACCTGCAGTGCCGCCTTGAACAGGGGCCCGGTGAAGTGCTCGACCATCTGGCGCACCACGGCCAGCGTGCGCTCGGGGCCGGGCGGCAGCCGCGGCACGGCCTCGCGCACCTCGGCCATGCGGCCGTCGAACATGTGCTCCAGAGCGCCGGTGATGAGGTCCTCGCGCGTGGGGTAATGGTGCTGGGCGGCGCCGCGCGACACGCCCGCATGCTCGGCCACCTCGGCCACGGTGGCCCCCGCCCAGCCGCGGCGGGCGAGCAGGTCGATGGTCGACTCGAGCAGCCGCTGCCGCGTGGCCCGGCTGCGGTCCTGCCGGGGCTGACGCACCTCGTGACGTACCACCCGCACACCTTCCCACAGCGGCCGTCCGGCACCCTCGGGCGCCGCCGGCCGTGCCTACAGCTCCCAGGAGGGCCGGCGCTTCTGCAGGAACGCCGTCATGCCCTCGCGCGCATCGGGGGTGGCGAACAGCCGGGCCGACAGCGCGCACAGCTCCTGCGCGTGCGCGTCGAAGCCCTCGAGCATCCCGCGCGTGAGCAGCGCCTTCGTCTCGGCCAGCCCCTGCGGCGACGCCTTGCGCAGCCCCGCCAGCAGACCGTCGACGGCGGCGTCGGGGTCGTCGGCGGCCACCGTCACCAGCCCCATCCGCTGCGCCTCATCGGGCCCGAACCGCTCGCCGGTGAGGAAGTACCGCCCGGCCGCCCGCGGGTCGAGGCGGGGCAGCAGCGTGAGCGAGATGATCGACGGCGCCAGCCCCAGCCGCGCCTCGGTGAGCGCGAACGTGCACGCCGGCCCGGCCACGACCATGTCGCACGCGCCCACCAGGCCCATGCCGCCCGCGCGCACGTGCCCGTCGATGAGCCCGATCACCGGCCGCGGGCATTCGAGGAGGGCCCGCAGCAGCCCTGCCATCGCCTCGGTGGGCGAGGGCGCATCCCGTCCCGCCCCGCCCGCGGCCGCCGCACCCGAGGCGGCCGACAGGTCGGCGCCCGCGCAGAACGTGCCGCCGGTGTGGGTGAGCACCACCGCCCGCACGTCCGGGTCGGCGGCGGCGCGGGCGAGACCGTCGCGCAGCCCGGCGACGAGCCGGGGCGAGAGGGCGTTGCGGTTGCGCGGCGAATCGAGGGTGAGCACGGCGCGCCCCTCCCCCGCCTGGTAGCGCACCGGCGGGGTGCCGGCGTCTGCTGCGGACGTCGCCGCATCGTCTTCTGCGGACGTCGCCGCATCGTCTTCTGCGGTCATCGTGGCCTCCTCGGCGCGGGCGGGTGCGGGCGGTCAGTACGAGCGGGGCAGACCGAGGCTGTGCTGCGCGACGAAGTTGAGGATCATCTCGCGGCTGACCGGCGCGACGCGGGCGATGCGCGCGGTGCCGAGCATCGCCGCCAGGCCGTACTCCTCGGTGAGCCCGCCACCGCCGTGCGTCTGGATGGCCTGATCGAGCGCCTTGATGCTGGCCTCGGCGGCGGCGTACTTGGCCATGTTCGCGGCCTCGGCGGCGCCGGCGTCGTCGCCGCTGTCGTAGAGGGCCGCGGCCTTCTGCAGCATCACCTTGGCCAGCTCCAGCTCGATCTTCACCTGCGCGAGCGGGTGCGCGATGCCCTGGTGGGCGCCGATCGGGGTCTTCCACACGGTGCGCTCGCGGGCGTACCGCACGGCGGCGTCGATGGCGTAGCGCCCCATCCCCACGGCCATGGCGGCGCCGAGGATCCGCTCGGGGTTCAGCCCCGCGAACAGCTGCGCCAGCGCGGCGTCCTCGGCGCCCACGAGCGCGTCGGCGGGCAGGCGGACGTCGTCGAGGAACAGCGTGAACTGGTGGTCGGGCTCGATGATGTCCATGCCCATGCGCTGCGCGGTGAAGCCCTCGGCGCCGGTGGGCACGATGAACAGCGCCGGCTTGAGCGCGCCGGTGCGGTGGTCCTCGGTGCGGGCCACGATGAGCACCGCGTCGGCCTGGTCCACGCCCGAGATGAACACCTTCTGCCCGCTCAGCACCCAGGAGTCGCCGTCGCGGCGTGCGGTGGTGGTGATGTGGTGCGAGTTGGAGCCGGCGTCGGGCTCGGTGATGCCGAACGCCATCTTCGCGGTGCCGGCGGCGAGGCCCGGCAGCCAGGCCTCGCGCTGCGCATCGGTGCCGTACTTGGCGATGATCGTGCCGCAGATCGCGGGCGAGACCACCACCAGCAGCAGGCCGGCGCCCCGGGCCGCCAGCTCCTCCTGCACCAGCGCCAGCTCGTAGATCCCGGCTCCCCCGCCGCCGTAGCGCTCGGGCAGGTTGACGCCCAGGAACCCGGCCTCGGCCGCGGCGTCCCACAGCTCGGTGAGCGGCTCGCCCCTGCGGGCCTTCGGCAGCACGTAGTCGACGTAGCCGAAGCGGGAGGCCAGCGCCGCCACCGCCTCGCGCAGCGCCCGCTGCTCGTCCGTCTCGATGAATCCCGCCACCGCCATGTCCGTCACCCCTGCTCCCGTGGTTTCCCTCGTCGTCCGGCCGTCCGTCACCGCCGTCATCCCTGC
>CAZDSL010000296.1:0-3993 GCA_964507655.1 uncultured Mycobacteriaceae bacterium
CCCGCCGCGTACGGGGGCGACGGCGCGCGGTGCGCGGCCACGAGCCGTGCCCGCACCGCGCCGTCGAGCCGGGCCGTCCCGGCGGGACCGCCGCGCAGCAGGGCCCACCCCGCGGCCGAGGCTCCGGTGACGCCCGCCATCGCCAGCACGTCGCCCGCCCGCGCTCCCGACCGGAGCACCGGCCGCCGCGGGCCCACCGTGCCGAGCGCCGTCACCGAGAGCACCAGCTCGGAGGCCTGGACGAGATCGCCGCCGACGATCGCCGCCCCCGCCGCGGCGGCCTCGGCGCGGGCGCCCGCGGAGACCTCCTCGAGCACGCGGGCCGGCATGCCCGGCGGGCAGCCGACCGCGACGAGGAATCCGGTGCAGGCCCCGCCCATCGCGGCGATGTCGGCCGCGTTCTGGGCGATCGCCTTGCGGCCCACGTCGGCGGGGCGCGACCAGTCGAGCCGGAAGTGCCGCCCCTGCACGAGCATGTCGGTGCACGCCACCACGTGCCCGCCGGGGGCGGCGAGCACCGCCGCATCGTCGCCCGTGTCGACGAGCACGCCGGGGCGCTCGCCCACGGGCCCCCCGGCCATGCGGCGGATCAGCGCGAACTCGCCGACCTCGGCCGCCGTCGGGCCGTGCTCCGCCCGCCCGGGCCCCGTGCGATCATCCACCGCCGCAGCTCCTTCCGCGCCGCGCGCCGCGGCTCGGGTACCGTGGTCGCCGGTCGCGATCCTAACCGCGGCGCCCGGCGCGCCGCACCGCGGCCGACACCCCGAACGCGCCCGGCCCCGCGCCGGGCACCAGCTGTGAGGACCGCACACCCATGAGCACCCCCGACGGCCCCTCCCCGGACGCCCCGGCGCCCGAGCCCCACCGCGTGCACCCGGCCGTGATCGCCACCGCGATCGCGCTGCCCGTGGCGCTGGTGGCGGGCATCGTCGTCGCCGCGGTGCTCGTCTCGGGCGACGACGACACCCCCGTCGACACCGGCCCCGTCGCCGTGAGCGGCGCCGTGCCCGCCCCGCATGCCGACTCGCCGGAATGCTCCGCGCTGCTCGCGGCCCTGCCCCGCACGCTGGGCGACTACGAGCGCGCCGAGCTGGCCGAGCCGGCCCCCGCCGGCGCGGCCGCCTGGCGGCTCGACGCCGAGCACCAGCGTGCCGCCGCCGAGGATTCGGCCGCCTCCGGTGCCGGCGCTCCGGCCGCCGACCCGATCGTGCTGCGGTGCGGGCTCGACCGGCCCGACGGCTTCCGGCAGGGCGTGGGCATCCAGCAGGTCGACGCCGTGCAGTGGTTCGAGGTGTCGGGCCAGGCCACCGGCATGAACGCCACCACCTGGTTCGCCGTCGACCGGCCCGTCTACATCGCGCTGACGCTGCCCGACGGCACCGGCGCCTCCCCCATCCAGGAGGTCTCCGCCGCCGTCGCGGAGGCGCTGCCCGCCCGGCCCATCGACCCGGCCCCCGCCCAGGCGGGCGACTGACCGGTCAGCGCAGCCCCGTGCCGCGCGCCAGCGCCGTCTGCACCAGCTCGGTGAGCAGCTCGGTGTAGCCGAGGCCGGCCGCCGCCCACATCTTGGGGTACATCGAGATGGCGGTGAAGCCGGGCATCGTGTTGATCTCGTTGATCACCGGGCCGTCGTCGGTGACGAAGAAGTCGACCCGCGCCAGGCCCTGGCAGTCGAGCGCGTGGAACGCGCGCACCGCCGCGCCGCGCACCGCGTCGGACACCGCGTCGTCGAGCTTCGCGGGGATGTCGAACTCGCAGACGTCGTCGAGGTACTTCGTGTCGAAATCGTAGAAGGCCGCGCCGTCGGTGGTCTCGGGCATGCGGATCTCGGCGACGACGCTGGCCTCCACCGTGCCGTCGGGCCGCTCGAGCACCCCGCACTCCACCTCGCGGCCGACGATCGCCGCCTCGACGATGACCTTGGGGTCGTGCCGGCGGGCCTCGTCGAGCGCCGCGGGCAGGCCCGCCCAGTCGGTGACGCAGGTGATGCCGATGGACGATCCGCCGCGGGCCGGCTTGACGAAGACGGGCAGGCCGAGCCGCGTGCGCTCGTCGTCGGTGAGCGTGCGCCGGCCGCGCGGAAGCACGATCTGCGTGCCCACGGGCAGCCCCTCGGCCGCCAGGAGCTTCTTGGTGAACTCCTTGTCCATGCCGGCGGCGCTGGCCAGCACGCCCGGGCCCACGTAGGGCACGCCCGCCAGCTCGATGAGCCCCTGCAGCGTGCCGTCCTCGCCGAACGGGCCGTGCAGCACGGGGAAGACCACGTCGACGGTGTGCAGGACGGTGCCCGCGTCGCCCGGCGCCATCGACACCAGTGCCGCGGAGCCGTCGCCGCCGCCGCGCAGCGCCACCGGGGTGCGCGCGCCGTCGACGACGGGCAGCGTGCGGCCGTCGGGCGCCAGCTCGCCGGTGCCGGAGGCGTCCGGGCCGAGCACCCAGCGGCCGTCTTCGGTGATGCCCACCGCGACCACGTCGAACCGGTCGCGGTCGATGTGGGCGAGGATGCTGCCCGCCGACACGCACGACACGGAATGCTCGCTGCTGCGCCCGCCGTAGACGACCGCGACGGTTGTACGTCCGTTGTTCACGACAAGCACCGTACCTGCCGGGGCGCGCGATCCGGCCCCCGCCGCGGCGTCACTCCGGCTTGATGCTGCGGCCGAGGAGCTGCACCAGCGCCTCGGGCACGCCCACCCCCTCGTGGCACACGCGGTGCACCGCCTCGGTGAGCGGCATCTCCACCCCGTAGCTGCCGGCGAGCTCGAGGATCGATGAGCACGACTTGACGCCCTCGGCGACCTGGCCGTGCGTGGCCTCCTGCGCCTGCGCGAGGGTCTCGCCGCGGCCCAGCCGCTCGCCGAACGAACGGTTGCGCGACAGCGGCGAGACGCAGGTGGCCACCAGGTCGCCCACCCCGGCGAGGCCCGCGAGCGTCTTCGGCCGCGCCCCCAGCGCCACACCGAGACGGGTCATCTCGGCCAGCCCGCGGGTGATGATGGCCGCGGCGGTGTTCTCGCCCAGACCGATCCCCGCGGCCATGCCGCTGCACAGGGCGATCACGTTCTTGCACGCGCCGCCCACCTCGCAGCCGATCACGTCGGTGTTGGTGTAGGGGCGGAAGTAGCCGGTGGCGCACGCCCGCTGCACCGCCACCGCACGCACCGAGTCGGGGCAGGCGATGACGGTGGCGGTGGGCTGCTCGGCGGCGATCTCGCGGGCCAGGTTGGGCCCCGAGAGCACGGCGATGCGGTCGGCCTCCGCGCCGGTGACCTCGGCGATCACCTGGCTCATGCGCATCAGCGTGCCCGTCTCCACCCCCTTGGCGAGGCTGAGCAGGGTGGCCGCCGGCGGCAGCGCGTCGCGCCACGCGGCGAGGTTCGTGCGCAGCGACTGCGACGGCACGGCGAGCACGACGATGTCGGCCCCGGCCAGCGCGGCGGCCGGGTCGGTGGTGGCCCGCAGCCCCTCGGGCAGGCGCACCCCCGGCAGATAGTCGGGGTTCTCCCCGCGCTGCGAGATCGCCTCCGCCAGCGCGGGCCTGCGCGCCCACATCACCACGTCGGTGCCCGCGTCGCGCAGCACCTTCGCATACGCGGTGCCGAACGACCCCGCCCCCATCACCGCTGCCCTGACCACCCGGCCCCGTCCTTTCCCGTGTCGCCGCGCACGCCGCCGCGCGGATGTGCGCGGCGGCATCCTCCCGATGCCATGACGGTACCCGCACGGCCCGCCGCGCCCCGCGGTCCGATCCCGGGCCGCGCGGCTGGCAGGATCGGATCATGCCCACGCACGCTCCCCCCGACGCCGGCGTGCGGGTGATCGTGCCCGTCAAGCGGCTCGCCGGGGCCAAGTCGCGGCTCGCCCCGGCCCTCGGGCCCGCGCAGCGTCGCGCGCTGGTGCTGGCGATGCTGCGGGACACCGTGCGCGCGGCCGCGGCGGCGCCCGGGGTGGCGGGCGTGTGGGTCGTCACCCCCGACGCCTCGGCGGCCGCGG
>CAZDSL010000297.1:0-3991 GCA_964507655.1 uncultured Mycobacteriaceae bacterium
GCCGCCGTGCCGCCGATGATCACGATCGACGAGGAGGGCGGGCGCGTCTCGCGGGTGGCCGACCTCATCGGCGCGGCGCCGTCGGCGCGCACGCTGGCCCAGACCATGACGGTGGACGACGCCTACCGGCAGTCGCTCGAGCGGGGGAAGGCGCTGCGCGATCTGGGCATCACCGTTGACTTCGCGCCCGACGCCGACGTCAGCGCCCAGCCGGCCGACGACGTGATCGGCGACCGCTCCTACAGCGACGACCCGGACGTCGTCGCCGAGTACGCGGGGGCCGTGGCGCGCGGCTTGCGCGACGCGGGCGTGCAGCCCGTGATCAAGCACTTCCCCGGCCACGGCTCGTCCAGCGGCGACTCGCACACCGGTGCGGTGTCGGTGCCGCCGGTCGACCAGCTCAAGGCCGAGGACCTGGTGCCGTTCCGCGAGATCATCACGCAGCAGCCCGACGTCGCCGTCATGGTCGGCCACCTCGACGTGCCCGGGCTCACCGACGGCGTGCCCGCCAGCCTGAGCCCCGCGGCGATGACGCTGCTGCGCGACGGCACCGGCTACGGCGCCCCGCCCTTCGGCGGCGTCATCTTCACCGACGATCTTTCGGGCATGGCCGCGATCACCGACGCCTACTCGGTGCCCGACGCGGTCGCGACGGCGCTCGAGGCGGGCGCCGACGTGGCGCTGTGGCTGAGCACGGACGAGGTGCCCGCCGTGCTCGACCGCCTCGAGCGGGAGGTCGACTCGGGCGCGCTGCCCCTGCAGCGGGTGGACGCGTCGGTGGTGCGGGTGGCCGGGATGAAGGGTCTGCTCGGCTGCGGCTGACGGGCGTCCGCTCATCGGGAGGCCGCGCCGCCGCCGCTTACCGTGCAGTAGGTTGGGGCGGTGCGGCCTGCGTGGACGGCCGCCGGTGACGGCGCCGGCCCCGGCGCCGCGGAACACACACGGCCGCGCGGAGTCGGCCGGGGCGAGGAGCACGATGGGCACGCGAGCGAAGCGGCTGCCGCGGGCCGTACGCGAGCAGCAGATGCTGGACTCGGCCATCACGGTGCTGGCGCACAACGGCTACCACAACACGTCGATGGATGCGATCGCCCGCCAGGCCGAGATCTCCAAGCCCATGCTCTACCTGTACTACGGCTCCAAGGAGGAGCTGTTCGCCGCGTGCCTCGAGCGCGAGAGCCGGCGGTTCATCGAGGCCATCGCCGAGCGCGCCGCGCCCGCGGAGGGGCCGCGCGAGACCCTCGAGTTCACCCTGCGCGCCGTCCTCGAGTTCGTGGGCGAGCACCGCGACGCGTGGCGGGTGCTGGTGCGCGAGGCCGCGTCGTCGGGCACCTTCGCCGACGAGATCAACGCCAACCGCGCCAAGCTGGTGCAGATCACGGCCGGGCTGCTCAAGGACGGCACCACCGAGCGGCACGCCGACGCCGAGTTCGAGCTGATGGCCGTCGCGCTGGTGGGCGCCGGCGAGGCCGTCGCCAACCGCCTCGTCGAGTCGGACATCGACGTGGAGAACGCCATCGCCATCGTCACCGGCCTCGCCTGGCGCGGCCTGGCGGGCCGGAAGAAGGACTAGCGCCCGCCCGCTCTCCGCGCGCGGCGGGGAGCGGGCGGGCGCCGTGCTGTGGCGGGCCCGTCAGCCCGCGGTGAGCGTCGCCGTGAGGTACGGGTAGTCCTTCTTCGGGTGCCGCAGCGCGAGCTCCCAGCCGCCGTCGACGGCGGTGACGAACTCGTCGGCGCGCGCCGGCAGCACCATCGGCTTGCCGAAGCGCACGTCGTACACCGCGTGCTCGGGGATCCGCCCCTCCACCGCGCCCAGGGCCGCCGCCGCGCTCCACATGCCGTGCGCGATGGTGCGCGGGAAGCCGAAGGCCTTGGCGCCCAGCGACGACACGTGGATGGGGTTGCGGTCGCCCGAGACGGCGGCGTAGCGGGCGATGAGCTTCTGGTCGGCGCGCAGCACGGTGGTAGGCGCGCCGCGGTCGACGGGCTCGTCCTGCCGCCCGCCGCGCCCGCCCGAATCGGAGGACGCGCCGCCGATCTTGAGGAACGTGCTGACCTGCCGCCACACCGTCTCGCGGCCCACCGCGATCTCGCTCGCCAGCTCCACCTGGGTGCCCTTGCGGTGCGGGCCCAGGCCCTGCGCGTGCACGCGGATGTCCAGCGGCTCCGACACCGACACGGGGCGCAGCTGCTCGATCCGGTTGCCCACGTGCACCATGCCGATGGCGGGCAGCGGGAAGTCGCGCTCCGTCATCAGCTTCATCACCGACGGGAAGGCGAGCACGAAGCCGTACGTGAGCGGCAGCGTGTCGGTCAGCCGCAGCCCGCACACGCGCGCATACGCGGCCAGGTCGGCGGGGTCGACGCGGAGGCCGTCGAGCGCCAGCGTGCGCTCCGGAAGCCCGCCGCCCGCGCCGCCGCCCGGCAGCGGCAGCATGCCCAGCGCCGCCTTGCCGTACGACGCGAGCAGGTTCGGCTGCCCGGCCAGGCGTTCAGTGGTGGCCACGGCTCACGCCCCCAGCAGCGACTGGCCGCACACGCGCACCACGTTGCCGGTGACGGCGGCGGAGGCGGGGCTGGCGAAGTACGCGACCGTCTCGGCCACGTCCACCGTCTGGCCGCCCTGCTGCATGGCGTTCATGCGGCGGCCCACCTCGCGGGTGGCGAAGGGGATGGCGGCCGTCATGTCGGTCTCGATGAAGCCGGGGGCCACGGCGTTGACGGTGACGCCCTTGTCGGCGTAGGCGGCCGAGTGGGTGTCGACCAGGCCGATGACGCCGGCCTTCGAGGTGCCGTAGTTGGTCTGCCCGCGGTTGCCGGCGATGCCCGCGATGGACGAGACGTCGACGACGCGGCCGCCCTCGCCCAGCACGCCCTTGGCCACCAGCTGCTCGGTGAGGCGCTGCGGGGCCAGCAGGTTGACGCCCAGCACGGCGTTCCAGCGGGCGGCGTCCATGTTGGCGAGCAGCTTGTCGCGGGTGATGCCGGCGTTGTTGACCAGCACGTGCAGGGTGCCGCCCTGCGTGGCGACGGCGTCGGCGATCTTGTCGGCGGCGTCCTCCGCGGTGACGTCGACGGCCAGGGCGGTGCCGCCGACCTTGTTGGCCGTCTGCGACAGGCCCTCGCCGGCGGCGGGGATGTCGGCGCAGATCACGTGGGCGCCGTCGCGCGAGAGCACCTCGGCGATGGTGGCGCCGATGCCGCGGGCCGCGCCGGTGACCACGGCGACGGTGCCCGCGAGCGGGGCGTCCCAGTCGGCCGGGGCGGTGGCGGAGGCGGCGCCGACGCGGATCACCTGGCCGTCGACATACGCCGACTTGCCCGAGAGCAGGAAGCGCAGCGTGGACTCGAGGCCGGCGGCGCCCTTCGCCTCGGGCGAGGTGTAGACGAGCTGGCAGGTGGCGCCGCGGCGCAGCTCCTTGGCCACCGAGCGGGTGAAGCCCTCGAGCGCGCGCTGGGCGATGTGCTCGTCGCCGGTGGTGAGCTCGGGTGCCGTGCCGATGACCACGACGCGGGCGCACGGCAGCAGGCTGCGCATCTGCGGCTGGAAGAAGTCGAACAGCTGGACCAGCTCGGTGACCGAGCGCACGCCGGTGGCGTCGAACACCAGCGCGCCGTACTTGGCGGCGTCCTCGGCCTGGTCGTAGTCGGACAGCAGCGCGCGCAGCGGCTCGACGAGGCGGCCCGCGCCGCCGATCTTCACGGGGCCGGGCAGCGCGGGGGCGCCCTTCTTGTACCGGCGCAGGGTCTCCGGCTGCGGGAGCCCGACCTTGCCCGCCAGGAACGCCCCGGCGGGGGAGTGCACGAAAGTGGAGTACAGGTCAGTGTTTGCCACGGGTCACCTTCTACGTCGGACGGCTGCCGGGCGTGCTGCCCGGCGGCCCGGTGTGCGATTGATCGGCGAGGCGCGGCCGGCTGCGAGGCGGGCCGTGGGCCCCTCGATGTCGACAGCACCTTACTCTTGGGTAAGAATACGTGATAGAGACCGACA
>CAZDSL010000298.1:0-3982 GCA_964507655.1 uncultured Mycobacteriaceae bacterium
TGGAACGACCTGGCCTGCGGCGACCGCGAGGCCACCGCCGTGCTGGTGGCGGTCAACTCGGTGTTCCAGGTGGTCATGTTCGCCGTGCTCGGCTGGTTCTACCTCTCGGTGCTGCCCGGGTGGCTGGGGCTGGAGCAGACGACCATCGAGGCGTCGCCGTGGCAGATCGCCACGTCGGTGCTGATCTTCCTGGGCATCCCGCTGGTGGCCGGGTTCGCGTCACGCCTGCTGGGGGAGCGGATGCGCGGGCGCGAGTGGTACGAGGAGCGCTTCCTGCCGCGGGTGGGGCCGTGGGCGCTGTACGGGCTGCTGTTCACCATCGTCGTGCTGTTCGCGATGCAGGGCGAGCAGATCACCTCCCGGCCGCTGGACGTGGTGCGGATCGCGCTGCCGCTGCTCGTGTACTTCGCGGTGATGTGGGGCGTGGGATTCCTCTCGGGCGCCGTGCTGGGGCTGGGCTACCGGCGCACAGTGGCCATGGCGATGACCGCCGCCGGCAACAACTTCGAGCTGGCCATCGCGGTGGCCATCGGCACCTATGGGGCGGTGTCGGGACAGGCGCTCGCCGGCGTGGTGGGCCCGCTGATCGAGGTGCCGATCCTCGTGGGGCTCGCGTACCTTTCGCTGGCGCTGCGGGGGCGGTTCCGGGAGAGCCGGGTGGCCTGAGCGGGCCGCCGACGCCGCAGCCGTGCGGGCCTGCGCGTGCGCCCGGGCGGCAATGCGCCTGCAGAAACCGCCGGATCCGGGTGGAATCCGGAGGTTTCTGCGGGCGGTCGGGGCTACCGGAGCCGCTCGGCCTTCACCCACGGCCCCCGGCCCGCAGCCGGCGCAGCGCGGACTCGGCCGCGCCGTACCCGCACATCCCGTGCGCCCCTGCTCCGGGCGGGGTGGACGCCGAGCACAGGTACACCCCCGGCGTGCCCGTGGCGTACGGGTCGGCGGCGAGGCGCGGCCGGAACACCATCTGCAGCCCGGAGTTCGCGCCGCCGGTGATGTCGCCGCCCACCAGGTTGGGGTTGCCGGCGGCGAGGGTGCGCGGCGGCGCGGTGCGGCGGGCGACGATGCGCTCGCGGAACCCGGGCGCGAAGCGCTCGATCTGCCCGAGGATCGCCTCGGTGGCGTCGCCGTCGTACCCGGCCGGCACGTGCGCGTAGGCGTCGACGGGGTGGACGTCGCCGCGCGAGCGGGTGGGGTCGGCGACGTGCTGCTGCGCGACGAGCACGAACGGGCGCGCGGGCATGCGGCCCCGGACCACCGCGCGCTCGGCGGCCGCGACCTCGGCGAACTCGCCGCCCACGTGCACCGTCGCGGCGGTGCGGCAGCGCGGGTCGGCCCAGGGGATGCCGCCCTCGACGGCGAGGTGGAGGCCGAAGCTGCCCGGGCCGTGCCGGAAGCGGCGGTAGGCGCGTGCCACAGCGGGCGGCAGCGCGTCGCCGAGGATGCCTGCCGCGGCCGCGGGGGCGGCGTCGAGGAGCACGCAGTCGGCGGGCGGGAGGTCGGCCATCGAGCGCACGGGTACGCCGGTGTGGATGCGGCCGCCGTGGGCGGCGAGTTCCGCGGTCAGCGCGCGGGCGATCGCCGCCGAGCCGCCCTCGGCGACGGGCCATCCGTACCGGTGGCCGGCCGCGGCGATCATCAGGCCCACCGCGGACGAGGCCGGCCGGTCGAGTCGGGTGAACGCGTGCGCGGCGAGGCCCCCGAACAGCGCGCGCCCGGCGCGGGTGCGCAGCCATCGCGCCGTCACAGTGGCGGGCGGCAGCGCGCGGGCCCCGAACGCCGCCAGCCGCGCGGGATGCCGCGGCACGTGCAGCACGGGGCGCAGCACGTCGTCGGCCAGCGCGTCGAACCCGCCGGCCGGGCCGGAGAACAAGGCGCGCCAGCGCGGCCCATCGGCGCCGAGTCCGGCGGCCGTCTCCTCGATCGACCGGTGCAGCAGCGCCGCGGCGCCGCCGTCGAGCGGGTGGGCGCAGTCGATCGGCGCGTGCCGCCACACGAGGCCGTGGCGCTCGAGGCCCAGGGTCCGCAGGAACTGCGAGCCGGCCGCGAGGGGGTGCACGGCCGAGCAGTGGTCGTGGATGAGGCCGGGGACGGTGAGTTCGCTGGAGCGGGTGCCGCCGCCGATCGTCTCGGCCGCCTCCAGCACCGTGACGTCCAGCCCCGCGCGCGCGAGATGCACCGCGGCGGCGAGCCCGTTGGGGCCGCTGCCGACGACGATCGCGGTGGTCACGTGGTGCTCCCGGCGGGCTTGTGGGCGGAGGGCTCACCCGGAGCGTAGCGGGCGGCGCGGCGAACGGTCGGTCGGTAGGGCTGCGTCGATCCGGGTGAAGTATGGTAAAGCAAGCACTTGCTTGGTATCTCGGGTCGCAGCACCCGCCCCAGCCCGCACGGAGGACGCGATGACCGACAGCCGCACCGAGGAGCCCACCGCCGGCGAGGACGTCGTCCTCTACCGCGTCGAGGGCGCCGTCGCCCGCATCACGATGAACCGCCCGCGCTACCGCAACGCGCAGAATTCCAAGATGACCTACGCACTCGATGCCGCGTTCATCCGGGCCGTCGATGATCCGGACGTCAAGGTCATCGTGCTCGAGGGCGCGGGCGAGCACTTCTCGGGCGGGCATGACATCGGCACCCCCGAGCGCGACCACGAGCAGACCTTCGAGCGCAAGGCCGTCATCTACTGGGACCACACCGACCGGCGCGGCCTCGATTCGCGGCTGGCGCGCGAGTCCGAGGTGTACATGGGCATGTGCCGGCGCTGGCGCGAGATTCCCAAGCCGGTGATCGCGAAGGTGCAGGGCGCGTGCATCGCGGGCGGGCTGATGCTGGCGTGGTGCTGCGACTTCATCGTCGCCTCCGAGGACGCCTTTTTCTCCGACCCGGTGGTGCGCATGGGCATCCCCGGCGTCGAGTACTTCCTGCACCCGTGGGTGATGAACCCGCGCGCCGCCAAGGAGTTCCTTTACACCGGCGACCGTTTCAGCGCCGAGCGCGCCGAGCGGCTGGGCATGGTCAACCACGTGGTGCCGCGCGACGAGCTGGAGGCCGCGACCCTGGGCATTGCCGAGCGGATCGCGCAGATGCCGCAGCTGGGCCTGGCGCTGACGAAGAAGGCCGTCAACCAGTGCGAGGACCTGATGGGGGTGCGCTCGGGCATGGACTCGGTGTTCGGGCTGCATCACGCCGCGCACGCGCACAACGCCGAGATCCGGGGCGACTCGCTGGCCGGGCTCGACGCGCGGTCGATGGCCGACGCGGCGCGCAAGGCCGAGCCGGGGGAGTAGCGCGGGCGCACGGTCCTCGGGTGCCAGACGCCTGCCCGACTTCCGATCCGCATGCAGAAACCGCCGGATCCGCGCCGGATCCGGCGGTTTCTGCATGCGCTCAGTCCGCGCTGGGCGGCCGAGCGCTAAATCTCCATCGTCAGCTGGCCGGGGCTGTTCTTGGCCTCGGTGACGATGTCGTTCCACGCGGTACCGAGCGCGTTGAACTCCTGGGCAACCTGGCTGGTCTTGCGCTGCTCACCGATTCTGAACAGCAGGAAGGCGAGCTCCTTGCACAGGTCGCGGTCGACGTGGTCGGGCACGCGTGCGAGAAGCTGCCCCGCGCCGCGAATGCCCTCCAACGACAGTGCGCGGGTCAGGTGCATGACCACCTCCCATTCGCTGATCAGCTCGTCGGCGCCCGGGTCGTAGGGAGTGTCCGTGTAGATCTCGGCGAGGGCGGTGGGGGAGAGCAGCGTGACCTTGCCGGCGCGGCTGGTGAGGATGCCGGAGCGGTCGAGGTGCTCGATGGACGCGTTGCGCGCGCGGGCGAGGTTGTCGGCCTCGCCGAACGCGCCCGTGTCGAACCCGTGCTGGCGGAACCAGGCGAGCGCGAAGCGGGTCTCGGAGTCGAAATCGCCCTCCTGCTCGGCGAGTACCTCGTCGAGGATCTCGTTGATGCGGGCGAGCGCGGCGCGCACCGTCATCTTCGAGCCGTC
>CAZDSL010000299.1:0-3970 GCA_964507655.1 uncultured Mycobacteriaceae bacterium
CTGCCGGCGGCGGGCGCGCCCGGGGCGGGCGGGGGCCGGGGGCGCGAGATCGTGGCCCGCGCCGACTGGCGCACCCCGCCGCGCCGGGGCGACCGCGTCACGCTGGCCTTCGATCCGGCCGACGCGCACGCGTTCTCGGTGGCGGACGGGCTGCGGCTGGGGTAGTGGGAGGCCGGCCCGCGGCGGCGGGTCGACTACCCGCGGGCGGGTAGGCCGTGTCACAGTAATCGGCGACAGGCGCGTTGCGGCATGACATGCTGGCGCCGACGGAAACCGGTATCGGGAAAGGCGAACCATGCGTTCTTACATTCCACGGGCAGTGGTGGCGGTGACGGCCGCGGCCGCGCTGGCGCTCGCCGGCTGCTCCAGCGACGACGGCGGCTCGTCCGACGCGGCCTCCGGCCAGGGCGCGGACGGCCGCGGCGCCATCACCTTCGCCATGGGGTCCAACGACGCCGACAAGGTCAAGCCCCTGATCGACACATGGAACCAGTCGCACCCCGACGAGCAGGTGTCCTTCAAGGAGCTGCCCGCCGACGCCAACAGCCAGCGCGACACGCTCGTCCAGTCGCTGCAGGCCGGCAACGACGACTACGACGTCATGGCGCTCGACGTCACCGACACCGCATTCTTCGCCGCCAACGGCTGGCTGGCGCCGCTCGAGGGCGACCTCGCGCTGGACACCTCCAAGCTGCTGCCGGCCACCGTCGAGAGCGCCACCTACAACGGCAAGCTCTACGCCGCGCCGATGAACACCAACGCGCAGCTGCTCTACTACCGCACCGACCTGATCGACCACGCCCCCGCCACCTGGCAGGAGCTCACCGACAGCTGCGGCAAGGCCCAGGAGGCCGGCGTCGACTGCCTGATCACCCAGCTCAAGAACTACGAGGGCCTCACGGTCAACGCCACGCAGTTCATCAACTCGTGGGGCGGCTCGGTGGTCGGCCCCGACGGCAAGACGCCCACCATCGACTCGCCCGAGGCCAAGGCCGGCCTCACCGCACTGGTCGACGGCTACACCAGCGGCGTGATCGGCAAGGGCTCCACCGGCTTCGACGAGGAGGCCACCAACAACGCGTTCGTCGGCGGCAAGGCGATGTTCGCCTACAACTGGCCGTACATGTTCGACAACGCCTCCTCCGACGGCACGGGCGACAAGCCGGCGTCGGCCGTCGCCGGCAAGTTCGCCGTGGCGCCCATCGTGGGCGAGAACGGCCCCGGCGCCTCCACGCTGGGCGGCTACAACAACGCCATCAACGTGAACTCCAAGAGCAAGGCCACCGCGCTCGACTTCGTCCGGTTCATCGAGAGCCCCGACAGCCAGATGTCCTTCGCCAAGGCCTCGTTCCCGCCGGTGCTCGCGAGCATCTACGACGACGCCTCGCTGGCCGAGGAGTTCCCGTACCTGCCGCAGCTCAAGGCGGCCCTCGAGAGCGCCAAGCCGCGTCCGGTCACGCCCTTCTACCCCCAGATCAGCAAGGGCATCGCCGACAACGTCTTCGCCGCGCTGACGCAGGGCAAGTCGGTCGACGACGCCGTCGCCGACATCACCACGGTGATCAAGAACGCCGGCAGCTAGCACGATGAGGCCGCCCCCGCGGGGGCGGCGAGGTGAGGACGACGAAGAACATGGCTGAATCTGCCGAGGCAGACGACGCCCGGGCCGCGGCCGGAGTCATCGACTCCGGCCGCGGCGGCCGCGCGGACGTCGAGGCGACCGGGACCCCGCCCGGCCCGGGTGCGCCCCGGAGGGGGCTGCGCGGCGCGTGGGCGCGGTTCGACAAGCGGTTGCTGTGGTTCGTGGGGCCCACCGTCGTGGTCCTCGCCGCCATCATCGGCTACCCGGTGGTGCGCGCGGCCTACATGTCCTTCCAGAAGGACAAGGGGCTCGACGAGTCCACCGGCATGTTCGTGCAGGGCGGCTTCGCCGGGTTCGACAACTACCGGCTGTGGCTGCTGGGCGACTGCGGGCACGGCGCGTTCTCGTGCGTGCCGGGCACGCTGGGCCACGACTTCTGGTCGTCCGTCGGCATCACCTTCTTCTTCGCGGTCATCACCGTCACCATCGAGACCCTGCTGGGCCTGTGGATGGCGATGGTGATGGGCCGGACGTTCCTGGGGCGCTCGCTGCTGCGCGCGGCGGTGCTCATCCCGTGGGCCATCCCCACGGCCGTGACCGCCAAGCTGTGGGCGTTCATCTTCGCGCCCGACGGCATCGCCAACCAGATCATCGGCCACCAGGTCGCCTGGACCACCGACCCGTGGGCGGCGCGGTTCGCGGTGATCGTGGCCGACGTGTGGAAGACGACGCCGTTCATGGCGCTGCTCATCCTGGCCGGGCTGCAGATGATCCCCGGCGAGTTCTACGAGGCGGCGCGCGTCGACGGCGCCAACGCGTGGCAGCGGTTCACCCGCATCACGCTGCCGCTGGTCAAGCCCGCGCTCATGGTGGCGGTGCTGTTCCGCACCATGGACGCGCTGCGCATGTACGACCTGCCCGCCATCCTCACCGGCGACTCGGGCGCCACGCCCACCACCACCATGTCGATCCTCGTGACGGCCGACATGCGCCAGGGCAACTTCAACAGCGCGTCGGCGTTGTCGACATTGGTGTTCCTCATCATCTTCGTGGTGGCCTTCATCATGGTGAAATTCCTGGGGGCCAACGCCGTGCGCACCCAGGACGACCAGCGCAAGGGAGGAGCACTGTGATGGCCGGTAGGCACCGCGCGCCCGAGCCCGACGAGGCGGCCGGGGGCGGGGGTGCCGGGGGTGCTCAGGGTGGCGGTGCTGCCGGTGCTGCCGGGGCCGGTCAGGGTGGGGCCGTTGGGGCTGACGGGGGCGGTCCTGGAGGGGCCGCGGTCGCAGTGGCCGAGCGTCCCGCCGCCGACGAGGCCGCGCCGCGCCGCCGGCGCTCGCCCTGGCCCGCGGTGCGCACGTACGTCGGCGCGGCGATCATCCTGGTGTGGGGGCTGGCGCCGTTCTACTGGATGGTGATCGTCGCCTTCCGCGATCGCGCCCACACCTACGACACCACCCCCTGGCCCACCGACCTCACGCTGCAGAACTTCCACGACGCGCTCGACACGTCCAGCGGCAACAACTTCCTGCAGGCCATCGTCAACAGCCTCATCATCGGCGGCGTGACGACTGTGGTCGCGCTGCTGCTGGGCATCTTCACCGCCTACGCGCTCGCGCGCATCGAGTTCCGCGGCAAGTTCCTGCTGACGGGCGTGATCCTGGGCGCGTCGATGTTCCCGGCGGTGGCGCTGGTGACGCCCCTGTTCCAGCTGTTCGGCAACCTGAACTGGATCGGCCAGTACCAGGCGCTGATCATCCCCAACATCTCGTTCGTGCTGCCGCTGACGATCTACACGCTCACCTCGTTCCTCTCCGACCTGCCGTGGGAGCTCGAGGAGGCGGCGCGGGTGGACGGCGCCACGCGCGCGCAGGCGTTCCGGATGGTGCTGCTGCCGCTGGCCGCGCCGGCACTGTTCACCACGGCGATCCTGGCCTTCATCGCCACGTGGAACGAGTACATGCTCTCCAGTCAGCTCTCCAACGGCGCGACCAGGCCGGTCACCGTCGCAATCGCGCTGTTCCACGGCCCCAACTCGTTCACGGTGCCGTATGCGGCGATCATGGCCGCGGGCACGCTGGTGACGATCCCGCTGGTGATCATGGTGCTGGTGTTCCAGCGGCGCATCGTCTCCGGCCTCACCGCCGGCGGCGTGAAGTCGTGAACCCCGGCGAGTCGGGGGCCGGGCGTGACGGGTGAACGCGAGCGCGAACGGCGGCGCCGGGGGCAGCGCCTCGAGGCCGTGATCGGGCTGCTCGGGTTCTTCACCGTGATCACGCTGGTGGCGGCGGTGCGGGCGATCATCGTCGGCGAGCCCAGCGTGCTCGCGTCGGTGCTGCTCCTGGTGCTGCTGGGAGTGCTGGGCTGGACGGTGCGGTTGCGCCTGCG
>CAZDSL010000300.1:0-3957 GCA_964507655.1 uncultured Mycobacteriaceae bacterium
CGGCGAGGCGGCCGTCGCGGCAGGCGGCGCCGGCGGCAACGGCGCGCCGCAGGAGCCGACCGCCTCGTCCACAGCCCCCGCCCCTACCCCGCCGGACCACCCCGCCCGGCTCCGGCGTTGGGAAGGCGGGCGCGTGTCCGCCACCTTCGCGGGGCTCACCCCGCAGGAGTTCCCGCCGCCGCCGCCCGTGTCGAACACCGTGGTGGTGCGCGTGCACGAGATCCCCGTCGCCGCGCTCGAGGTGGATCCCGAGACCGGCGAGCTGGGCGTCGACCACACCGTGGGCCCGGCCGACCCGCTGCGCGGCGAGGTGTTCGACACGCCCGAGTTCGCCGATTCGGCCATCGGCGCCGAGCTGCGGGCGCACGGCGGCGCGAACGGCGATGCCGGACCGCACAGCCCCGCCGGGGACGGCACGGGTGGCGAGCCGGACGCCGAAGAGCACTGACCCGCGCCGATCGGACGGCCCCCGGTGCCCGTAGCCTCGTCGAACACCGACGACGCTACGGAACGGGACATGATGCGAGGACTGACCGGCCACTTCGATCCGCTCTCACCGCGCGACGCGGCCTACATGTACGACGACCGGCCCGGGCACCGCGAGATGCTCGTCGCCTGCTACGTCTTCCCGGCGGGACCGTCGTCGCCGACGTGCCGGAGCGAGGAGGCGCTGCGCGCGTGGATGGAGGCGCGGCTGGGCACCGCCGCGTTCTTCACCCGCACGGTGCGGCCGGCCCCGCTCCACCTCGCCCTGCCGGTGTGGGTGCCGGCCGACGAAGTCGATCTGTCGTTCCACGTGCGGCTGCACCGGGTCGAGGGCCCGTGGACCGACCTGCGGGACACGATCGCCCGCATCGCCGCGGAGCCGATCGACCTGCGCCGGCCGCCCTGGGAGCTGCACGCCTTCACCGGCCCGCGGTTCGCCGACGGGACGGGCCCGGTCACGGTGATGGTGCTGAAGGTCCACCACTGCGCCATCGACGGCATGGGCATGCGTGCGCTGGAAGCGCGGCTCTTCTCCGGGGAGGAGGCTCCGGCCGGAGACCGGACGGCATCGCCCGCGCACCCGGCCGAGACCTCCGTCCGCGCCGCGATCGGCGTCCCCGTCGACGCGATCCGCTTCGCACGGAAGCTGCGAGAGACCTTCGGTCAGGACACAGGCCGGGTCGCCCACGCGCCTGATGCGGACGCCGCGGACGACGACCGCCCCGCGGCCCCCTCGCGGAACCGCCCGGTCACCCGCTTCAATGCGGCGCTCTCCGGGGCGCCCGTCTTCGAGGTCGGCGAGATCCCGACGGCCCATGTGCGTACGGCGCGCGGCGCGGTCGCCGGCGCCACCGTCAACGACGTCCTCCTCAGCGCGGTGGGCGGCGCGCTGCGGCGCCTGCTCGACGACGCCGGCGAACTCCCCGAGAGGGCGCTCGCGGCGCTTGTGCCCATCTCGCTGCGGCTGCCCGATGCGGCGTCGGGATCCCAGCGGGGGCTCGACGAGGCGTCGGCCAATCAGCTCGTCCTCGGCACGGTGGATCTGCACACCGACATCGCCGACCCCGCCGACCGCCTCGCAGCGGTCGCCGCGAGCGCGGCGGCGGAGAAGGCCCGCTGGATGGCGACCGAGGTCCGGCATGCCCGATCGCGCATGGACGCGGCGCCGGCGTGGCTCCTCGCACTGCGCGGATGGGCGCAGCACCGGTCGGGTCCGCCGGGACGCACCGGACTGCTGCGCAACACGATGGTGAGCAATCTGCCCGCACCGGCGGGGCGACCGGCCCTGGACGGCGCGCCGCTGCACGCCGCGTTCGGCGTGCTCCCCGTGATGGACGGCGATCGCCTCCGGCATCTCTTCTCCACCACAGGCGACCGGATCCTCCTGTGCGTCAACGCCGACCGCGACGTGCTCGGCGATCCGCACGCCTATGTCGCGTCGATCCCCAGGGAGGTCGACACGCTGCGCCGGGTGGCGCGCGGCACACCCGACACCGTGCGGTGATGTGCGCACCGTACCGGCCGCCTTGGTTATCTGCGTCACGGTTGTGTACTCTCCGGTAAGAACGTGCCGAACGGACGTTCATAACGGACGAACGTGCCAATCCGATTGGAGCAACCCATGGGTTCCATGCCCGGCCTGACCGACCTCCTCCCCCTCCTCGGGCTGACCGACAAGCTCGACAGCCTGTCGCTGAACGTCTTCGGCTCGCTGTCCGACTCGCTCGGCGTCACGATCCCCGAGGACGACGCCTGACCGCTGCGCCGGCACGGCCGCACGCACATCCCGCACACCCACGACAAGGAGCACCACGCGATGTTCGGATCCATCAGCGACCTCATCACCGCGGTCCAGGGGAGCCTGGGCGACGCCACCACGACGTCCACCGACCTCTCGGGCGTGATCTTCGGCAGCCTGCAGGGCGTCGTCGACGACAACGCCTGACCTGCACCGGCCCCTAGGCCTGCACCACCTTCTAAGGAGCACTCCATGATCAGCGATTCCCTCGGCAAGATCCTCGGCATCGGCAAGGGCAGCCTCAGCAACCTGGGCGGCTCGATCGGCGACCAGGCCGGCGCCGGCATCGGCAGCCTCGCCGATGGCCTCAACCCCATCCTCGACGCGCTCGCCACCGGCAGCCGTCAGGGCGACGGCGGCGGCAAGTAAGCCCAAGCAGCACCTGCGGGGCGGTCATCCAGGCGGATGGCCGCCCCGCGCCGCGTTCCGCCCCCGCTAATTCAAGACGTACTACCGTACAAGTTTATTCAAGGAATGCAGCTATTTGGGTCGACCGTCCATCTGCACGGCGCCCCCGGCATTCCGGCGCCGCCTCAGGCCCGTCGGCACGGGCTGTGGACATGTGTCCGGGGCGGCCATAGGGTCGACGTGCACCCCGTCCGCCCACCCGTCAGGAGCCGCCGTGCGCCTCGGAGTCACCCTCTTCACCAGCGACCGCGGCATCACCCCGGCCGCCGCCGCCCGTGCCGCCGAGGCCGCTGGCTTCGACGCCTTCTACGTGCCCGAGCACACCCACATCCCCGCCCGCCGCGAGGCCGCGCACCCCGCCACCGGCGACGCCACCCTGCCCGACGACCGCTACATGCGCACCCTCGACCCGTGGGTGGCCCTCGGCACCGCCGTGCCCGTCACCTCCACGATCCGTCTGGGCACGTGCGTCGCGCTGCCGGTGGAGCACGACGTGCTCACCCTCGCCAAGACGATCGCCACCGTCGACCACCTCTCGGGCGGTCGGGTGACGCTGGGCGTGGGGTTCGGCTGGAACCTCGACGAGCTGCGCGACCACGGCGTGCGCGTCGACCGCCGGCGCACGATGCTGCGCGAATACCTCGAGGCCATGCGCGCACTGTGGGACCAGGACGAGGCCGAGTACCACGGTGAGTTCGTCGACTTCGATGCCGCGTGGGCCTGGCCCAAGACGGTGCAGCGCCCCGGGGTGCCGGTGGTGGTGGGCTGCGCGGGCAACCCCAAGAACTTCCGCTGGATCGCGCGCAACGCCGACGGCTGGATGACCACCCCGCGCGAGGACGCCATCGAGGACGGCATCATCGGGCTGCGCGCCGCGTGGGCCGAGGCGGGACGCGAGGGCGAGCCGCTGGTCAGCGCGCTCGTGCCCGGCCGCGTCGACCCCGACGAGCTGGCCCGCTGGCGCGACCTGGGCGTCACCGAGGCGATCTGCGGCATGCCCGACGCCGACGAGCCCACCGTGGCCGCCTACCTGGAGAAGCTGGCGGGGAAGCTCGCGCACCTGCGCGGCTGAGGCTCAGGGCCGGCCGCGCGCCCGCCTCACTCCTCGCGCGCGGCGGCCGTCTCATGCTGGTGGACGACCTTGCCGACGAGCTGGTCGAACTTGGTGCCGATGGGCCAGCCCACGTAGTGGCACAGGAAGATCGCGACTTCGCGCAGCTGCTGCTCGTCGAGCTCGCCGTTGCGCAGCGCCGCGCCGATCTGGA
>CAZDSL010000301.1:0-3955 GCA_964507655.1 uncultured Mycobacteriaceae bacterium
GCCACCGCCGCCGCCACGTACGCCACCAGCACCACGGCCACCACCACCGCGCGCAGCAGCTCGGCGGCGCCGAAACGGGTCAGCGGCGGCACCTCCACGTGCAGGGCCTCGGGCGGCGGGCCGCCGGCGAAGGGGCCGACGGGGTGTGCGTCGGGGCGGCCGTCGGTGGAGGCGTCGTGGACGGGCCGATGCGGGCCCGGCCGCCCCGGCGCTCCACCCTGCGGGGCGCCGGGGGCGGGGGCGACGGGGGGCGTCACGGGCGCGGGGTCACTCGGTGAAGTCGCGCTGCACGCGCAGCACGCCCAAGGTGGTGGCGAGCGAGTCGTACTGGCCCACCAGCATCACCAGCTCGATCAGCTGGCGCCGGTCGAAGTACGAGGCGACGGTGTTCCAGGTGTCGTCGTCGATGGACCGATGCTCGACGAGCTGGTCGACCGCGGCGAGCAGCGCCCGCTCGTTGGGGTGCCACGCTTCGGCGTCGGGGCCCTCGAAGACCCGCTCGAGCACCTCGTCGGTGATGCCGGCACGGGCGCCCAGGCGGCGGTGGTGGTCGAGCTCGTAGTCGCAGCCGCGCAGGTAGGCCACGCGCAGGATCACCAGCTCCGTCTCGCGGCGGCGGATGCGGCCGAACGGCATCATCATCGCCGAGAAGTGCAGCCAGCCGCGGAAGAGCCCGCGCGCCCGGCCCAGAGTGGAGAAGATGTGCGCGTCGGGCACACCCGTCACCATCGACGCGACGCGGCAGAACGTCCAGTTGACCAGGCCCAGCTCGCGCAGGCCGCCGGGGTCGATGCGCGGCGGCGCGGGCAGCGCGTGCGGGCGGGAGGGGGAGGGCTGTGCGGACATTGCGGTCACTCCGGTTGCTCGGTGGTGAGGACGGCGTGCTCGTCGCGGGCGATCTCGAGGGCCTGCGCGAGGCCCTTCTGGGAGCGGATGTCCAGCAGCGGCTGGACGGCCATGCGCACCGGCAGCAGCCCCGCCACCCACCAGGGGGCGACGATGCGGCGCGAACGGCGGGCCACGCCCCGCTCGATGCGGTCGATGGCGGGCTCCAGCGGCGAGGCGCCCGTGAACGAGCCGGTGGCGTTCATGGCGGCGGCGGCCCGGGTGCTGAAGCCGCGGGAGGTCATGTCGGTGTCGAGCTCGGCGAAGTAGGCGACGCCCACGCGGGCGCCGGTGCTGCGCAGCTCGGCCCGCAGCGTGTTGCCCAGGGCCTCCACGCCCGCCTTGGACGCCGAGTACGCGCCCATCAGCGGAAGGTGCGCGGCGGCGGCGGCCGACGAGACGGCCAGCGCGTAGCCGCCCGGGTGCGCGATGTGCGGGCCGGCGGCGCGCAGCGTGTAGTACGAGCCCAGCAGGTTGACGGTCACCGTGCGCTCCATGACGGCAGGGTCGCCGCCGATCAGGGGCAGCTGCGCGGCGATGCCGGCGTTGGCGATCACCACGTCGAGGCCGCCCAGCTCGCCCGCGAGCGCGTCGACGGCCGCGTCCACCTGATCGCGATGGGCCACGTTGCACTCGCGCCAGGGGGCGCCGCCGGCCTTCTCCGCGGTGGCGGCGAGCAGCCCGGGCTCGAGGCCGGCGAGGGCCACGCGCGCGCCGCGGGAGGCGAAGCGCTGGGCGAGCGCGGCGCCGATGCCGCGGGCTGCGCCGGTGATGAGGATGCGGCGGCCCGCCAGGGAGGGAGCCGGCCGGACGAGGGCGGACGATCGGGCCATGGGCATTGCTCCTGACATCGGAGGGTGCTGGCCGGGGGCTGCGGTGGCACGCCCCGTTGCACCTACACCGTACGGTCCGGAGCGCCGCCCGGCAGGACCGGACAGGTGTATCTACTTGTGGGTAAGGTACCCCGGCGCGACGCAGGCCACATCACCGCACGACGCGCGCCGCCTCACTGCACGGTGTGGGGCGCATCACTGGACGGTGTAGGGCGAGACGGTGCTGCGGTGCTCGTCGATCTCCAGCGGCTTGCCGATCTGCGGGAACGCGCGCTGCGGGCAGTCGGTGCGGTCGCACACCCGGCACCCAGAGCCGATGGGCGTTGCCGCCGCGCCGGTGAGGTCGAGGCCGTCGCCGTAGACGGTGCGGTGCGCGTGCCGCAGTTCGCAGCCCAGGCCGATGGCGAACGTCTTGCCCGGCTGGCCGTAGCGGGCGGAGCGGCGCGTCACCGTGCGCGCCACCCACAGGTAGGTGCGGCCGTCGGGCATCTGCGCCACCTGGCGGACGATCTTGCCCGGCTCGGCGAACGTCTCGTACACGCTCCACAGCGGGCACGTGCCGCCCGAGGCGTTGAAGTGGAAGCCGGTGGCCGACTGGCGCTTGGACATGTTGCCGGCGCGGTCGACCCGCACGAACGAGTACGGCACGCCGCGCAGGTTGGGGCGCTGCATGGTGGACAGGCGGTGGCAGATCGTCTCGAAGCCGGCCGAGAAGAACGTCGAGAGCCGCTCGATGTCGTAGCGGAACTCCTCGGCCGCGTCGTGGAACTGGCGGTAGGGGAGCACCGTGGCGGCGGCGAAGTAGTTGGCCAGGCCCTTGATGCCCAGCGAGCGGGCCTCGGCGGTGGAGAAGTTGCCCTCGTCGGCCAGGCGCTCGAGCAGGCCGCCGAACTCCAGGAACGCCAGCTCGGTGGCCATCCGGAACGCCCGCTGGCCCGGCAGCAGCTGCGCGGCGAACTCCATCACCCGCGTCTCGGGGTCGAAACGGTGCAGGACATTGTCGCCCATGTCGATGCGCTTGACGATGTGCACGTCGTGCTGCTGCTCCAGGCGCTGGGCGATCTCCTTGAGGATGTCGCCGCGGTGCAGGCGCAGGCGCTGGGTCATGTCCTCGGCGGCGGTGTCGAGCTCGTGCAGGTAGTTCTGCCGCTGGTAGAAGTAGTCGCGCACCTCCTCGTGCGGCATGGAGATGATGCCGGGCGCGTTCTCGGTGCCGCTGCGGCCCTCGGTGAGCGCGCCGAGCTGGTCGGTGGCGTTGCGGTAGCGCTGGTGCAGCGACACCAGTGCGCGCGCGATCTGCGGGTGGGCCGTGGCCATCTGCGCCAGCTCGGAGGCGTCGGGGGCGGAGGCGTCGGCGGCGCCGGGGGTGCCGTCGCTGCCCACGTGCTCGTCCAGCAGCACCTCGCGCATCTCGGCGATCAGGCGGGTGGAATCCTGCGGCGAGAAGAACGTGGCGTCGACGCCGAAAACCTCGGTGATCCGCAGCAGCACCGGCACCGTCAGCGGGCGCACATCGTGCTCGATCTGATTGAGGTAGCTGGGGGAGATCTCCAGCGTCTTGGCCAGCGCCACCTGCGACAGCCCACGCTCGGTGCGCAGCTGCCGGAGGCGCGAGCCCACGAACGTCTTTGCCATTCCACCAGGTTACGAGCGGTTGCAAAAGGCCGCAACGGTGGGTTTGCAGAGTTTGCAATGGGGGTGCGTGGGGGTGGGCGTCGGGCCGGGCGGGGGCGCTGGGCCGGGCGGGTGCGCTGGGCCGGGCGATGGGCCGGGCGGGCGCTGGGCCGGGGGCCTACTCCGTGGGGCTGGTGGCGCCGATCGAATCGAGCGTGTCGGTGAAGGCGTCGAGCGCGTCCTGCAGCGTCGCGTCGTCGCCCTCGACGTGGCAGTAGCCGGCGATCGCCCCCTGCGCGGCCGCGAGCAGCATCGCCGGGGGATTGCTGTGGCCGTCGTCTTCGAGCAGCTCGCGCGTGGTGTCCTTCTGGTCGTTCGAACTCTGGCCCAAGAAGTCGCCGCAGGAGGTGTCGGCGGCGCTCGAGCACCCGGCGAGGAGCAGCGCGCCGGTGGATGCGGCCAGGATCGCGGCGGCGAGGCGGATGCGGGTGGACTGCGCGGTCATGCGGTCAGCGTATGCGGCGGCGGGCCCGATCCGGGCACTGCGGCGGCCGTGGCGTGGCCGGTGCCGTGCTGCCGAGCGCCTCCCGCCCCGATCCGAGCACCCGTTGGCCGATCCGAGC
>CAZDSL010000302.1:0-3952 GCA_964507655.1 uncultured Mycobacteriaceae bacterium
GAGTGGGGCGCGCGCCCCGCCGCCGAGCGGGCCGGCGTGCTGCGGGCCGCCGCCGACGCCCTCGAGCGGCGCCGCGGCGAGCTCATCGAGGTGATGGCCGCCGAGGCGGGCAAGACGTTCGCCGAGGCCGACCCGGAGGTGTCCGAGGCCGTCGACTTCGCCCGCCACTACGCCGACTGCGCCGAGCGGCTCGAGCGCTACCCGGGCGCGCGGTTCGTGCCGGTTCCGCTCGCCGTCGTCGCGCCGCCGTGGAACTTCCCCGTCGCCATCCCCGCGGGCGGCACGCTCGCGGCGCTCGGCGCCGGCGCGGCAGTCGTGCTCACGCCGGCGCCGCAGACCCCGCGCTGCGGCGAGGTGCTGGCGGCCGCGCTGTGGGAGGCCGGGGTGCCGCCGGACGTGCTGCGGGTGGCGCACATCGACGAGGCGACGCTGGGCCCGGTGCTCGTCACCGATCCGCACGTGCGCCGGTTCATCCTCACCGGCGCCTACGACACCGCGGTGCTGCTGCGTTCGCAGCGGCCCGGCCTTCCGCTGCTCGCCGAGACGTCCGGCAAGAACGCCATCGTCGTCACCGCCTCGGCCGACATGGACCTGGCGGTGCGCGACGTGGTGCACTCCGCCTTCTCACACGCGGGGCAGAAGTGCTCGGCCGCGTCGCTGGTGATCCTCGTCGGCGCCGCCGCCCGGTCGCGCCGGTTCCGCTCCCAGCTGGTCGACGCGGTCACGTCGCTGCAGGCGGGGTGGCCGTGGGACCCGGCGACGCGGATGGGGCCGCTCATCGAGCACGCGGGCGGCAAGCTGCTGCGGGCGCTCACCGAGCTCGATCCGGGGGAGCGGTGGCTGGTGCGGCCGCGCCGCCTCGACGACGCGGGCCGACTGTGGACGCCCGGCGTCAAGGAGGGCGTGCGGGCGGGGTCCACGGCGCACCGGGTGGAGTTCTTCGGGCCGGTGCTGTCGGTGATGCACGCCGACACCCTGGATGAGGCGATCGCGCTGCAGAACGCCGTCGACTACGGGCTCACCGCGGGCCTGCACACGCTCGACGCGGGCGAGGCGGCGCGCTGGCTCGACGCGGTGGAGGCCGGCAACCTGTACGTCAACCGGGGGATCACCGGGGCGATCGTGCGGCGCCAGCCGTTCGGCGGGTGGAAACGCTCGTCGGTGGGGCCCGGCTGCAAGGCGGGCGGGCCCGACTACCTCACCGCGCTGGGCGACTGGCTGCCCGAGCCCGCCTCTCGTCCGACCGCGCCGGGCGGGCACCCCGACCTCACCGGATTCCCTGCCGCCCACGACGCCGCCGGGCTCGAGGCGGAGCGCAACCTGCTGCGCTACCTGCCCGTCCCGGTGCATGTGCGGCTGGCCGAGGGGGCGCCGCAGGCCGACCTGCGCCGGGTGCTCGATGTGGCGCGGCGGGCCGGGGCTCCCGTCACCGTCTCCACGGCGGCGTCCGAGTCCGATGCCGACTGGCTCGCGTGGGCCGTGCGGCACCGTCCGGCCCGTATCCGGCTGATCGGCGGCGACGCGGAGGAGCTGGCGCGGGCGCTGGGCGGCGACCCGTCCGTCGCCGTCTACGCGCAGCCGGTGACGGGCTCCGACCGGCTCGAGGCGCTGCCGTTCCTGCGCGAGCAGGCCGTGAGCGTCACCGCGCACCGGTTCGGCACCCCCGATGCGCTCGCCGACGTGCTGCGCGGGTGAGGAGGCTGCGCGGGTGGGGGGCTGGGCGGGTGAGGGGCTGGGCGGGAACAGCGCCGCCGCCCGCGGCGTTGGGCCGGATGTGACTACTGCGCAGAGCACCGACGAGGAGAACGCCGCCGGCGAGGGCGTCGTGGACGTCGAGGTGTGGACCGACATCGCCTGCCCCTGGTGCTACATCGGCGCCGCCCGCCTCGAGGCGGCGCTCGAGGGCTTCGACCGGGCCGACCGTGTGCGGGTGCGCTGGCGCTCGTTCGAGCTGAACCCCGACGCGCCCGCCGGCGAGGGGGTCCGCGAGATCGACGCCCTGGTGAAGTCCAAGGGCATGACGGCCGACCAGGTCCGGCACATGTTCGGGCAGGTCACCCAGGTGGCCGCGGGCGACGGGCTGCACCTCGACTTCGACACCACCGTCTCCGCCAACACCTTCGACGCGCACCGCCTCGTGCACCTCGCCGGCGCCGGCACCGCGCTGGGCGGGCGCGTGCAGAGGGCGCTGTACCGGGCGCACTTCACGGACGGGCGCCGCGTCGACGACGTCGACACGCTCGCCGCGATCGCCGCCGAGGAGGGCATGGACGCCGACGCCGTGCGTGCCGCGCTCACCGCCGACGGCGAGGACGAGGCGGGCATCGCCGTGCGCGAGGACGAGCTGCTGGCGTCGCGCTTCGGCATCACCGGCGTCCCGTTCTTCATCGCCGACCGCAAATACGCCGTGTCCGGCGCCCAGCCGGTGGAGGTCCTCCGGCAGCTGCTGCGCACCGCGTTCGACGGCCCGGACGAGGCCTGAGTGCCGGCCCCGGAGATCCGTGCCCTCGTCGGCGCCGGCGAGCTCGACGCCGCGGAGTCCGTCTTCCGCACGGCCATGGTGGGCCTTCCCTCGGGCGGCCCGGGCAGCGTGGTCGATCAGCGCGAGCCGGGACGCACGTTCGGCGCCTTCACCGAGGACGGCCTGCTCGTCGGCGCCACCGACGCCACCTCGGGCACCATGGCCGTCCCCGGCGGAGCGCACGTGCCGCACGCGGCCGTGACCCACGTGGGCGTGCTGCCCACCCACACGCGCCGCGGGATCCTCACCGCCCTGATGCGTCACCAGCTCGAGGATTGCCGCGAGCGTGGCGAGACGGTGGCGTCGCTGCGCGCGTCCGAGGCCGTCATCTACGGCCGCTACGGGTACGGCATCGCGGGCGTCTCCCGGTCGGTCGAGCTCGACCTGCGACGGGCCCGGCTGCACCCGGGCCTGGACGGCGCCGCGAGCGACGACGCGGTACGCCTGGTGCCGGCCGCGGAGTCGTGGGAGCTGCGCCGCCGCATCGTCGCCGCGCATCCCGCCACGCGACCGGGCGCGATCAGCCGCAGCGACCACTGGTGGGCGGGCCGCAGCGCACGGCCACTCGCGCAGCCCGCCTACCTGGCCGTCTACGGACCGCCCGGCGCCGAGTCGGCCTACATCTCCTACCGCCCCGCCGACACCGCCACCTGGTTCACCAGCCGCGAGCGCACGGTGGTGGTCGACGACCTGCACGCGCCCGCCCCGGAGGCGCACCGCGCGATAATGGCGTTCCTGCTGCGCCTCGACCTGGTGCACCTGGTGCGGTTCCCCTGGCTCGCCGAGGACGACCCGCTGCCGTGGATGCTCACCGACCACCGCGCCGCCCGGGTGACGGGCGTGGCCGATGAGACGTGGCTGCGCCTGGTGGACGTGCCCGCCGCGCTGGCCGCCCGCGCGTACGGGGCGGCCGCGCCGGTGCGCATCGCCGTGCACGATCCCCTGCTGCCGGAGAACTCGGGCGTGTATGCGGTGGGGTCGGACGGCGCCGGTCGCGACGACGGCGCACCCGACGTCGCGGTGGACGCGGCCGACCTGGCCTCCGCCTATCTCGGCGGCACGCGGTGGCATCAGCTCGCGGCCGCGGGGCGGGTGACGGTGCACCGGCCGGACGCGCTCGCGCGGCTCGACGCGCTGTTCGCCTCGGCCCGGGCGCCCTTCGCCGGCGTCATGTTCTGACGGCCGCGCCGACGTTCGCCGGCCGCGGGTGCCGGCGCCGCGGGGCGGTCGCGAGAGCCGCGTCACACCGCGGGGCGTCCGGACGGCCCGCGGAGGGTCTCCACCGCCCGTCCCGCGCCGGCCGGCCGGACCCCGCCCGACCCTCTGCAGGGCCGTGACCAGCCGATTTGTGAATGTCGGAGGTGCCGCGTAACTTAGTCGGGGCCGGAGCGGCGAGAGCAGCTCCCACGCCTTGTGGCTGGGGAGCGGCGC
>CAZDSL010000303.1:0-3908 GCA_964507655.1 uncultured Mycobacteriaceae bacterium
GGGGGGGGGGGGGGGGGGGGGGGGGGGGCGGCCCCCCCCCCCCCCCCCCCCCCCCCCCCCGGCCCGCGCTCAGTCGGCCGCGTGCGCCATCTGCGCGATGAAATCGGCGAAATCGTCGATCTGGGTGCGGGCCGCATCGGAGTCGCGGTCCACCAGCCACCGCAGCACGAGGCCGTCGATGAACGACAGGCACAGCCGTGCCACGTACTGGACCGGCCGCGCCCACTCGGTGCCGCAGGCCCGCGCCGCCGATTCGAGGAACTCCACCGCGACGGAGTCGGTCACCACGTACTGGCGCGCCGCCAGGGCGTGGGCGGCCGCGTCGCGCTCGGAGCCCTCCTGCCCCGCCCCGCGGCGCAGGGCGTAGGTGGTGATCTCGTACGTGAGCAGCTGGACGTTGGGCGTGGACTCGATCAGCGACCACATGGCCGCCACGCCGCTGCGCAGGTACCGCTGCAGCCCCTCGACACCGCGCGCCTTCGCGTCGGACGCGTCCACGTGCGAGTACGCCTCCGTCATCGCCTCACCCAGCATGGCGACGATGTTGCTGATGGCCGCGGCCATCAGCTCCTCTTTGTTCTCGAAGCAGTAGTGGACCACCCCGAGCGACACGCCGGCCTCGTCCGCCACCCTGCGGATGGTCACCGAGCCGAATCCCTCGGCCTCGGCCAGCGTGAGCGCCGCGTGCACCAGCTGGGCGCGACGTTCCTCTGCGGGCAGCCGCGTGCTGCCTACCCGACCTGTCACATTCCACCGTCCTGCCTGCACCGGCGGGGACCCGTTCCCCTTCCGACCGGAAGTTGCGTCGATCATATTCGCTTGCGCGCCGCGCGGGCTTCAACCGCGCGGACCGCGTCGCGGAAACACACCCGCCGAGGCGGGGATTCCCCCTGGGGCGCAGGACATCCAGGCAGGATCACAATCCGATGAATTGCATTGGACTATCGTCCAGGCGATACTGGGGGCGTGACGCATACGACTTCGGGTCCCCCGGCCGCCGCGGACCACCGCCCCGCATGGCGGAACTGGGCCGACTGCGCCCGCGCGCACCCCCGGGCGCTGGTGCGCCCCGGCGACGCCGCCGAGGTGGCGCGCATCGTGGCCGAGGCGTCCGCGCGCGGCCTCACCGTCAAGGCCGTCGGCGCCGGGCACTCGTTCACGCCCGTCGCCGTCACCGACGGCGTGCTGCTGCGGCTCGACCGGCTCTCCGGCATCACCTCCGTGGCACCGGTGGAGGGCGGCGCCCACGTCACCGCGTTCGCCGGCACCACGCTGCACGACTTCAACGCGCAGCTGTGGTCGCTGGGGCTGTCGATGATCAACCTCGGCGACATCGACGTGCAGACCCTCGCCGGCGCCATCGCCACCGGCACGCACGGCACCGGCGCGCGGTTCGGCGGGCTGGCCACGCAGGTCGTCGCGCTCGAGCTCGTCACCGCCGACGGCGCGACGCTGCGCTGCTCCCCCGCCGAGAACCCCGACCTGTTCGAGGCCGCCCGCCTGGGGCTCGGTGCGATCGGCGTCGTCACCACCATGACCATCGCCTGCGTCGACGCGTTCGCCATGCACGCCGAGGAGCGCCCCGAGCCGCTCGACGCCGTGCTGGGCGACCTCGACCGCATCCGCGCCTCCGTCGACCACTTCGAGTTCTACTGGTGGCCGCACACCCGCCGCGTGCTCACCAAGCGCAACACCCGGCTGCCCGGCGCCACACCGCTGCGGCCGGTGGGCCGCGTCCGCGGCTACCTCGACGACGAACTGCTCTCCAACACCGTCTTCGGCGCGCTCAACGGCCTCGGCACCCGCCTGCCCGCCGTCATCCCCCCGGTGAACGCGGCCGCCGCCCGCCTGCTGTCGGCACGCGAATACACCGACGCCGCGCACCGCGTGTTCGCCTCGTCGCGCCGGGTGCGCTTCCGCGAGATGGAGTACGCCGTGCCGGTGGCGGCGCTGCCCGGGGTGCTCGAGCGGATCGAGGGCGTCATCGCGCGCCGCGGGTTCCGCGTCGGCTTCCCCGTGGAGGTGCGCTTCGCGGCCGCCGACGAGGTGTGGCTGTCGACGGCCCACGGCCGCGACACGGCCTACGTGGCCGTGCACAAGTACTGGAAGCAGGACCACGAACCCTACTTCCGCGCGGTCGAGGAGATCGCCCGCGAGGCGGACGGCCGCCCGCACTGGGGCAAGCTGCACTGGCGTACTGCCGCCGACCTGCGCCCGGTGTACCCGCGCTTCGACGACTTCCTCGCGGTGCGCGACCGCTACGACCCGCAGCGGGTGTTCGGCAACGCGCACCTCACCCGCGTTCTGGGGTGAGCGGGGCGGCGGGCGCCGCCGCCGGGGCCGCCCCGCGGCGGGGCGCCGCGGGACGCATGCCCGCGTGGCTGGGCCGCTCGAAGCACAGGGCCGCGATCACGCCGATCACCAGCACCCCGGCCGGGACCAGCAGCGACTGCCCCATCGCCAGCGCGTAGCCGTGCCACATCGGTTCGGGCAGCCGCAGCGCCCCCGCGGCCGCGGCCTGCTCGCCGCCGCCGGAGCCGCCGAGGCCGTTGGCGACCAGTCGCGCCGACATCGCCGCGGTGATCGCCGCGCTGCCGAGCACCGCGCCCACCTGCCGGGTGGTGTTGTACACGCCCGATCCGGCGCCGGCGACGTCCATCGCCAGGTTGCGGGTGGCGGTGGCCGACAGCGGCGACCAGATGCACGCGTTGGCCACGCCCATCAGCGCCACCGGCGCCAGCAGCCCCCACACGGACGCGCCGGGCTGCATCGCCAGCGCGAACCACACCACCGCGCCGGCCAGCAGGGCCAGCCCGGGCCCGGCCACGTAGCGCGGGTGGACGCGGTCGACCAGCCTGCCCACCACCGGCGCGAGCACGCCGGTGAGCACGGCCATGGGGGTCATCAGCAACGCCGACTCGGTGGGCGTGTACCCCAGCACCAGCTGCGTGAAGAGCATGAGCGGCAGCACCATCGCGGTGATCGCGAAGCCCATCGCGGCGATGGCGACGTTGGCGAGCGAGAAGTTGCGGTCGCGGAACAGGCGCAGGGGGACGAGCGGCTCGGCCCGCGTGCGCGACTGCCACCACACGAACACCGCGAGGAACACCACGCCGAGCGCGATGAGCAGCGGGATCGAGAGGATGCCGTGCATGGTGCCCCAGTGGTACTTCTGCCCCTCCTGGATGCCGAAGACCAGCAGGAACACGCCGATGCCGCTGAGCACGACGCCGGGGATGTCGAAGGTGTGCGAGCGGCGGGGCAGGTCGGGCACCAGCGCCCACGCCAGCGCGAAGCCCACCACGCCCACGGGGATGTTGACGAAGAAGATCCACTCCCAGCCCAGCGAGTCGGTGAGCACCCCGCCGAGCAGCGGGCCCACCAGCGTGGCCGCCCCCGCGACGGCGCCCCACGCGCCCATCGCCTGGCCGCGCCGCTCCGGCGGGAACACCCGGGTGATCACGGCCATCGTCTGCGGAGTCATGATCGCCGCGCCGAAGCCCTGGAACACGCGCGCCACGATGAGCATCGTGACCCCGCCCGCGAACCCGCACCAGGCCGACGACGCCGTGAACACCACGAGCCCGGCCAGGTACATCTGCTTCTGCCCGAAGCGGTCGCCCATGCGGCCCGTGATGAGCAGCGGCACCGCGTACGCCACGAGGTAGGCGCTGGTCACCCACATCACCGAGTTGAGGTCGGCGTGCAGGCCCTCCATGATCGCCGGCATCGCGACCGAGACGATGGTGCTGTCCACGAGGATCATGAAGAATCCCAGGCACAGCGCCCACAGCGCCGGCCAAGGCCTGATCGTGCCGCCCATCCGGGTGCCCTCCGACTCGTACGGGCGCCGCCGGGGCGCCCCTCCTCGGCGGTACGCTCCGCCGGGCACGGTGCTCCGTGCCTGC
>CAZDSL010000304.1:0-3907 GCA_964507655.1 uncultured Mycobacteriaceae bacterium
CCCATAGGAGGTGATGAGGTCCCGTGCGTCAGTACGAAATGATGATCATCCTCGATCCGAGTCTGGACGAGCGCACCGTTACCCCGTCCATGGAAACCCTGCTCAACGTGGTCCGTGAGGCCGGCGGCAAGGTCGACAAGCTGGATGTCTGGGGCAAGCGCCGTCTCGCCTACGAGATCGAGAAGAAGACCGAAGGCATCTACGTCGTCGTCGACATGACGGCCGAGTCCGCCACGGTCAAGGAGTTCGACCGCCAGCTCGGTCTCAACGAGTCTGTTCTGCGCACCAAGGTCCTGCGCCGCAGCGCCTGATCCGGCGCCGCAGCACCCCACCTGACCACCGGCCGTCGTCCGCGCTCCGGCGCGGCCGCGGCGGCCGTCCGAAGCACCCGCGTCCGTCACACACGGCCCCACGGGGCCGACCGCACGAGGAGGACTCATGGCAGGCGAGACCGTCATCACCGTGATCGGCAATCTGACCGCCGACCCCGAGCTGCGCTTCACCCCGTCGGGTGCCGCCGTGGCGGGGTTCACGGTGGCGAGCACTCCGCGCCGGTTCAACCAGCAGACGAACCAGTGGGAGGACGGCGAGGCCCTGTTCCTGCGCTGCAGCATCTGGCGGCAGGCGGCGGAGAACGTGGCCGAGTCCCTCACCAAGGGCGCGCGCGTGATCGTCCAGGGCCGGCTCAAGCAGCGGTCCTTCGAAACCCGCGAGGGCGAGAAGCGCACCGTCGTGGAGCTGGACGTCGACGAGATCGGCCCCTCGCTGCGCTACGCGACCGCCAAGGTCGAGAAGGTCAGCCGCGGCGGCGGCGGTGGCGGCGGCTTCGGTGGCGGCGGCGGTTTCGGTGGAGGACAGGGCGGCGGCGGTTACGCCGGCGGCGCCCAGGGCGGCGGACAAGGCGGAGGCGCCCCGCAGGGCGGCGACGACCCGTGGGGCAGCGCCCCGCAGGCGTCCGGCTCGTTCGGCGGCGCCTCGGACGACGAACCCCCGTTCTGACCGCGCGGGCGGCCCCCGGCAGGCGATGCCGGCGGACCGCCCCCGCACCGGGACGGGTGTGCGCAACGGGGCCTGCGGGCCCCGCGAGAACCCAGACTACGGAGAAAGAGCATGGCCAAGGCGCGTGAGCGCAAGGCGCAGGCCACCAAGGCCACCAAGGCCAAGGCCTGTGCATTCTGCAAAGAGAAGAACACGGTGATCGATTACAAGGATGCCGCGCTGCTGCGCCGGTTCATCAGTGATCGAGGCAAGATCCGTGCCCGCCGGGTGACCGGCAATTGCGTCCAGCATCAGCGGGACGTAGCCGTTGCCGTCAAGAATTCGCGTGAGGTGGCGCTGCTGCCTTACACGTCGACGGCTCGTTGAGGAAGGGGATTTACCGATGAAGCTGATCCTCACCGCTGATGTCGAGAACGTCGGTGTTGCTGGAGATTCCGTCGAGGTCAAGGACGGCTACGGCCGCAACTACCTGCTGCCGCGCGGGCTGGCCATCGTCGCCACCCGCGGTGCGCTCAAGCAGGTGGAGGGCATCCGCCGCACGCAGGAGGCCAAGCGCGTCCGCGACATCGACCACGCGAACGAGCTGAAGGGCGCCATCGAGGGCCTCGACGCCGTCGAGCTGCAGGCGCGCACGGCGTCGGACGGCAAGAAGCTGTTCGGCTCCGTCAGCGCCGGCGACGTGGCCGCGGCCCTCAAGGCCGCCGGCGGCCCGAACATCGACAAGCGCACGCTGGTGCTGCCCAAGTCGCACATCAAGTCCGTGGGCAAGCACGAGGTGTCGGTCAAGCTGCACCCCGAGGTGACGGCCGCGTTCACCCTCGAGGTGGTGGCCGGGCAGGCCTGATCCTCCCCGGATCCGGCCGCCGGGCGCGTCCCGGCCCGGCGCGACAGCGCACACGAAGGCCCCCGCCCCGCCATCACGGCGGAGCGGGGGCCTTCGTGCGTCGCCTGCGGGTGGCGACGGGGTGCGTGCGACGGCCGCGTGTGACGACGGGGTGCGTCGTGCGTCCGGCTGTCATGCGATCGATCGGAACTGGTACCAGTTCTCCCCCGGTGGCGGGGCGGTTTCGGCGGACTCCGGTGACGCGTGCGGCGCCACGATGTGTGAAACCGCAGGTGACGGGCGTCACTGCCGCTTGTGGAGAGTTTGTGGATAGAACGGGAGGCGCCGGCGCCGCGACACGCCCGGCGGCGGGGTTCGCGCGACACGCCGCACGAAAAACAATTCACAGGGTGTGATGTTCGCACACATGCTCTGAACTGCAGTTTTGGCATAATCCACGGCCGTCCTCCACAGCTTGTCCACAAGGGGTTCACAGGCTGAGGCCATGTGTGCACAGGCCCGCGCCGGGCGCTAACAAGTTGTCCACAGTTTCGTCCACAGGGCCGGTTGTTTCGCCTGCGGCGAGGCTCTACGGTCGTTCCGGGACGCGCCTCGGAGCGTGCGATCGCGGCCCCGGCCCGCCGCCCGCGCGGCGGGACCGGAACTTGTCACAGGCGCGGTGTAGATGTAGTTCGGGAGGGCCGCAGGGGCCCTCGGGACGGGAGGCTCAGGGCTCGTGTCGGTGGTCGATGATCGTGATCAGTCCGGGTTCTCCGATGCGCCTCTTCCGCAGGAGCCGCCGTCCGAGGAGTTCGGCCGCCAGCCCCCGCAGGACATCGTCGCCGAGCAGTCGGTGCTGGGCGGCATGCTGCTGAGCAAGGACGCCATCGCGGACGTCCTCGAGGTGGTCCGCTCCGCCGATTTCTACCGCCCCGCGCACCAGAGCATCTACGACGCGGTGCTCGATCTCTACGGCCGCGGCGAGCCGGCCGATGCGGTCACCGTCTCGGCCGAGCTGGACCGCCGCGGCGAGCTCAAGCGCATCGGCGGCGCGCCGTACCTGCACACGCTCATCTCCACGGTGCCCACGGCGGCCAACGCCGGGTACTACGCGCAGATCGTGGCCGACAAGGCCGTGCTGCGGCGGCTGGTGCAGGCGGGCACGCGCATCGTGCAGTACGGCTACGCGGGGGCCGACGGCCAGGACGTGGACGAGGTGGTCGACCGCGCCCAGGCCGAGGTCTTCGAGGTCACCGAGCGCCGCACGTCCGAGGATTACGTCCCCCTCGAGGAGCTGCTGCAGCCCACCCTGGACGAGATCGACTCCATCGCCACCCGCGGCGGGCTGTCGCTGGGCGTGCCCACCGGGTTCATCGAGCTCGACGAGGTCACCAACGGCCTGCACCCGGGGCAGATGATCATCGTGGCGGCCAGGCCGGGCGTGGGCAAATCGACACTCGGAATGGATTTTATGCGGTCATGTTCCGTTAAACACGGCATGTCCAGCGTCATCTTCTCGCTGGAGATGAGCAAGACCGAGATCGTCATGCGCCTGCTCTCGGCCGAGGCCAAGGTGAAGCTGGGCGACATGCGCTCGGGCAAGATGTCCGACGACGACTGGACGCGCCTCGCCCGCCGCATGAGCGAGATCTCCGAGGCGCCGCTGTTCATCGACGACTCGCCCAACATGACGATGATGGAGATCCGAGCCAAGGCGCGCCGGCTCAAGCAGAAGCACGACCTCAAGCTCATCGTGGTCGACTACCTGCAGCTCATGACGTCGGGCAAGAAGGTCGAATCGCGTCAGCAGGAGGTGTCGGAGTTCTCGCGCAGCCTCAAGCTGCTGGCCAAGGAGCTCGAGGTGCCGCTGGTCGCGATCTGTCAGCTCAATCGTGGGCCGGAGCAGCGCACCGACAAGAAGCCGATGGTCTCCGACCTGCGAGAGTCGGGCTCGCTGGAGCAGGACGCCGACATGGTGATCCTGCTGCACCGGCCCGACGCGTTCGAGCGCGACGACCCGCGCATGGGCGAGGCCGACCTGATCCTCGGCAAGCACCGCAACGGCCCCACGGCCACCATCACCGT
>CAZDSL010000305.1:0-3891 GCA_964507655.1 uncultured Mycobacteriaceae bacterium
TCTACCACGTCAAGAACGGCATCGAGCCCTGCATCGAGCGCGCCAAGGCCTACGCGCCCTACGCCGACCTGATCTGGATGGAGACCAGCAAGCCCGACCTGGAGTACGCGCGCAAGTTCGCCGAGGGCGTCAAGGCGCAGTACCCCGACCAGCTGCTGGCCTACAACTGCTCGCCGTCGTTCAACTGGTCCGCCAACCTGGACGACGACACGATCGCCAAGTTCCAGCGCGAGCTGGGCGCGATGGGCTTCAAGTTCCAGTTCATCACGCTGGCCGGCTTCCACGCCCTGAACTACTCGATGTTCGACCTGGCCTACGGCTACGCGCGCAAGCAGATGCCGGCGTTCGTCGACCTGCAGAACCGCGAGTTCGCGGCGGCCGAGGAGCGCGGCTTCACCGCCGTCAAGCACCAGCGCGAGGTCGGCGCCGGCTACTTCGACCGCATCGCCACCACCGTCGACCCCAACAGCTCCACCACGGCGCTGACCGGTTCGACCGAAGAGGCACAGTTCCACGGGTAAGTTCCCCGTAGGGACCTAATCGACTCACACTGAGGAGCTGACGTGACTAGCGAGAAGATCCAGAGGGTCGGTGTCATCGGCGCCGGGCAGATGGGTGCGGGCATCGCCGAGGTGTGCGCACGTGCACATGTTGACGTGCTCGTATGCGAGCCGTCCCGTGAGCTGGCCGCCGCCGGCCGTGCGCGGATCCTGCGGTCGCTCGATCGCGGCGTCAGCAGCGGGAAGATCACCGACCGCGAGCGTGAGCAGGCGGCCTGGCGGCTGCGGTTCACCTCCGATCTCGGTGACTTCGCCGATCGTCAGCTGGTGGTCGAGGCGGTCAGCGAGGACGAGAAGGTCAAGACCGCGGTCTTCTCCGAACTCGACTCGGTGGTCACCGATCCGCACGCGGTGCTGGCCTCCAACACCTCGTCGATCCCGATCATGAAGCTCGCCATGGCGACGAAGAACGCCTCCCGCGTCGTCGGGATGCACTTCTTCAACCCCGTGCCGGTGCTTCCCCTGGTCGAGCTCGTCACGACGCTGACGACGAGCCCCGAGGTGGGTGCGCGGGCGGAGCACTTCGCCCACGACGTGCTGGGCAAGGAGGTGGTGCGCTCGGCGGACCGCTCCGGCTTCATCGCCAACGCCCTGCTCGTGCCCTACCTGCTCTCGGCCATCCGCATGGTCGAGTCCGGGTTCGCCACCGTCGAGGACGTCGACAAGACGATCTCCCTGGGCCTGGCCCACCCGATGGGCCCGCTCAAGCTGAGCGACCTCATCGGGCTGGACACGGTCAAGGCGATCGCCGACTCGATGTACGAGGAGTTCAAGGAGCCGCTGTACTCGGCGCCGCCGCTGCTGCTGCGGATGGTCGAGGCCGGGCGGGTCGGCAAGAAGGTCGGCCACGGCTTCTACCAGTACTCCGACAACGGATCGTCGGCGCAGTAGGCCGGCCGTCGGATGCGCGCGCCGCGCCGACGCGTCCCCGCGGGGCTGCAGCGCGCACACCGTCGCCGAGGGGCGTGACCACGATCGGTCGCGCCCCTCGGCGCATCCCGTATCCCGCCCGGCGCGGGGGCGGGCGAGTTCGTGAACAGCGGGTATCCGCCCCGGCCGGTCGGTAGATTCGGGACGGGGCGGGTCCGGCAGGGAGCACGACGCGCCGGGGGCCGGCGGCCCGCGGCGTGAGGCGCCGGCACGGCCGGCCGTCCGGGTGCACACGCACCGCGGGGCGAGCAGACAGGAAAGGTCGACATCGCAATGAGTACCGCAGTTCCGGCAGGAATCGGCTCCAGCGTCCTCGGCTACCCGAGGATCGGACCGCGTCGAGAGCTCAAGCGCGCTCTGGAGTCGTACTGGCACGGCATGAGCAGCCGCGACGAGCTGCTGGCCGTCGGCCGGGAGATCCAGGAGTCCACGTGGCTCGAGCTGGCCGCCACCGGGCTCAGCCAGGTACCCGGCAACACCTTCTCCTTCTACGACCACGTGCTGGACAACGCGCTGCTGTTCGGCGCGGTGCCTGCCCGGTTCCGCGACCTGCAGGCCACGATGGAGCCGATCGACTTCTACTTCGCGATGGCCCGCGGCGCGGCCGGCCACCCGCCGCTGGAGCTCGCCAAGTTCATCTCCAGCAACTACTACTACCGCGCGCCCGAGCTCGACCAGGACACCACCTTCACACTGCACGCCGAGGCGGTGCTCGACGAGGTGCGCCGGGCCAAGGCGCACGACGTGGAGCTGCGCCCGGTGGTGCTGGGTCCGCTGTCGCTGCTGCTGCTCAGCCGCGTCAGCGCCGACGCCGCCGAGGGGTTCCACCAGCTCGACCTGCTCGAGCCGCTGCTCGGCGCCTACGAGCAGCTGTTCGAGCAGCTCGCCCGCGCCGGCGTCACGTGCGTGCAGCTCGACGAGCCGTGGTTCACCCTGGAGCGCACCGAGCGCGAGCTCGAGGCGTTCGGGCACGCCTACCGCGAGCTGGGCGAGGCGCCGCTGCGGCCGCGCCTGCTGGTGACGGGCCCGTACGGCGACTTCGGCCCGGCCCTGCCTCTGCTCGCCGCCACCAAGGTGGAGGCCATCGGGCTCGACCTCGTCGACGCGCCCAAGACGGCCGCCGAGCTGCTGGCCGTGCCCGGCATGAAGCGCAAGCGCCTCTACGCAGGCGTCATCGACGGCCGCAACGTGTGGCGCGTGCACAAGAAGGCCACGCTCGAGTACCTGCAGGAGCTGTACGCCGCGATCCCCGACATCGTCGTGTCCACGTCGTGCTCGCTCATGCACGTGCCCTACGACGTGCTCATGGAGTACGACCTGGACGACAACGTCGCCGGCCACCTCGCCTTCGCCAAGCAGAAGGTGGGCGAGTCGGTGGCGCTGGCCCGGGCGCTGCGCGAGGGTGCGCCCGCCAAGTGGGCCGACGAGGTGGAGCGGCCGGCCGCCGTCACCGACCCGGCCGTGCGCGAGCGCGTCGCCGCCGTCACCGAGGCCGACCTCACCCGCATGCCCTTCGCCGAGCGCCGCGAGCGCCAGCAGCAGGCCGTGCCGCTGCCCGACGTGCCCGCCACCACGCTGGGCTCGTTCCCGCAGACGCCCGAGATCCGCAAGGCCCGCTACGACCTCGGCCAGGGGCGCCTGACCTGGGACGAGTACGTCGAGCGCGTGCACCAGGAGATCGAGCGCGTCATCCGGCTGCAGGAGGACATCGGGCTCGACGTCCTCGTCAACGGCGAGGTCGAGCGCAACGACATGGTGCAGTTCTTCGCCGAGCAGCTCGCCGGCTACGCCTGCACCCGCGCCGGGTGGATCCAGGTGTACGGCTCGCGCACCGTGCGCCCGCCCGTGCTCTACGGCGACGTCTCGCGGCCCGGCCCCATGTCGGTGCGGTGGACCGAATACGCGCAGTCGCTCACCGACAAGCCCGTCAAGGCGGTGATCACCGGGCCGGTGACGATGCTGGCGCTGTCGTACGTGCGCGACGACCAGCCCGTCGCCGAGACGGCCAAGCAGCTGGCGCTGGCGGTGCGCGACGAGGTCGCCGACCTCGAGGCCGCCGGCATCCGCATCATCCAGGTCGACGAGCCCGCCATCCGCACGCTGCTGCCGCGCCAGGACGTGGGGCGCGAGGAGTACCTCGAGTGGGCGGTCGGCGCGTTCCGGCTGGCCACGGCGGGCGCGGCACCCGAGACGCAGATCCACACGCACATCGGGCTCTCGCGGGTGCGGTCGGTGGTCGAGGCCATCGAGAACCTCGACTGCGACGTCACCTACCTGATCCAGACGCGCACCGTCGACTGGGTGCTCGACGCCCTTTCCGACGCCGGCCTCACCCGCGGCGTGGGGCCCGGCGTGTACGAGACGCGGTCGGCCATCGTGCCCGACATCGACGAACTCGACG
>CAZDSL010000306.1:0-2655 GCA_964507655.1 uncultured Mycobacteriaceae bacterium
CGCCGCTGGCGGTACTTCGGACCCGCCGACGCCACGGTGCTCATCGTCCTGCTCGTGTGGCACATCATCGGCGCCAACACCTCCGACGACGGCTACGAGCTGGCCATGGCCCGCGTCGCCGAGCACGCCGGCTACATGCCCAACTATTTCCGCTGGTACGGCGCACCCGAGGCGCCCTTCGGCTACCCGTACTACATCTTCACGCTGCTCTCGCACGTCAGCGCGTCGTCGGTGGTGCTGCGCCTGCCCGCGCTCGTCGCCGCGATCGTCACCTGGCTCGTCGTCTCGCGTGAGATCGTGCCCCGCTTCGGCCGCGCCGCCCGCCGCGGCTCCCCGGCGCTGTGGACCGCGGCGCTGATGCTGCTGGCCTTCTGGCTGCCCTACAACAACGGCCTGCGCCCCGAGCCGTACATCGCGGCCGGCATCGTCATCACCTGGGTGTGCGTGGAGCGGTCGGTGGCCACGGGGCGCCTGCTGCCCACGGGCCTCGCCCTGGTGGTCGCGGGCCTCACGCTCACCGGCGGCCCCACCGGAACACTCTGCGCCGCGCCGTTCCTCGCGGCCGCGCGCCCGCTGCTGCGCCTGGTGCGCCGCCACGCCCGCCGCTTCGGCTACGCCGCCGTGGTGGCCCCGCTGCTCGCATCGGCCACCCTCGTGGTGGTGGTGGCGTTCAGCCGGGCCAGCCTGGGGCCGCTGGTGCAGGCCACCCGCATGAAGCCCGTCGTCGGCCCGTCCGAGCCCTGGTATCTGGAGTTCCAGCGCTACACCCGGCTGCTGCAGGCCAGCCCCGACGGCTCCATCGCCCGCCGCTTCGCCGTGCTCGCGATGCTGCTGTGCCTGGCGGTGTGCGCGGTGCTGCTGCTGCGCCGCCGGGCGGGGCTCATCGGCAGCGTCCGTGCCGACGCGGCCTCCCGCTGGCGCATCCACGGCCTCGCAGCGGGCCCGGCCCAGCGCGCCGTGCTCATCGTGCTGCTCGGCATGGTGCTCATGACCTTCAACCCCACCAAGTGGACGCACCACTTCGGCGTGTTCGCGGGCCTCGCGGCCGCGCTGGGCGCGCTCGCCGTCGTGGCCGTGCAGGGGGCGCTGCGGGGAGGCCCGGCCGCCCACCCGCGCGGCCGGGCGCTGTACACCGCGGGCGTGCTGCTGGTGCTGGCGGCGACGTTCACGTCGATCAACAGCTGGTGGTACGTCTCCAACTACGGGGTGCCCAACGGCCTGTGGGTCACGTGGGCGGGATGGGTGTTCGCCGCGGTGTGCCTGATCCTGGGGCTGAAACGCCTGCGGTGGGTGTGGCGCACGCGCGAAGGAGGCCCGGCGGCGCGCGCCGACGAGCATGCCCCCGACGAGCAGGCCCCCGACGACGAGCAGCGCCCCGCCGCGCCCCGCATCCCCGCCGCGGCGCCCTCCCGCCTGCGCTGGGGCCCCGCCGTGCGCGCATCGAACGCCGCCCGCACCCGTCTCGCCGGGCTGCCCACCTATGCGCCGCTGCCGATCGCCGCCGCGGGTGTCGTCGCGTTCTCGGTGATCTCGCTCGCCGTGGCGATCGTCGCCCAGTATCCCGCCTACTCGGTGGGCCTGGCCAACGCCCGCGCCCTGGCCGGGCACCCGTGCAACCTCTCGGACGACGTCCTCGTCGAGACCGATCCCACCGCCGACCTGCTCGAACCCGTCGGCACCGCCCCCGGGCAGGATCCGCTCGCCGCGGGCGGCGCGCACGGGTTCTCGCCCAACGGCATCCCCGCCGACGTCAGCTACCGCCATGACAGCCTGGCCGGCCTCGTCGGCAACCCCACCGTGGCCCCCGACGTCAACCCGCCCGGCACCGGCGGCGGCGTGCTCGCGCAGCCCGGCGTCAACGGCTCGTTCGCCGCCCTGCCGTTCGGCCTCGATCCGGCGCGCACCCCCGTCCTGGGCAGCTTCAACCCGGGCGATCCCGAGGCCGTCGCCGACGCCGTCTCCGCCTGGTACGCCCTGCCGCCGCGCAGCGCCGATCGCCCGGTGCTCACGCTCGCCGCCGCCGGCGAGGTCAAGCGCGAGAACATGTCGGTGGAGTTCGGCCGCGCCACCGCCGGCGGGTTCGAGGTGCTCGGCGACCACGAGCTCTACGACGTGGGCCCGGCGCCGTCGTGGCGCGACATGCGCGTGCCGTTCTCGGAGATCCCCGACGACGCGCAGGCCGTGCGGATCGTCGCGCACGACGACGAGGAGGACGAGGACGACTGGATCGCCTTCACCCCGCCCCGCGTGCCCCGGGTGCAGACGATGCAGCAGCTGCTCGGCAGCGACGATCCGGTGTTCATGGACTGGCCGGTGCCGCTGATCACCACCTGCCAGCGCCTGCCCGACTACCTCGACGGGGTGGCCGAGGAGCCCGGCTACCGCATCCGCGCCGAGAGCGGCCTGGCCGTGGTGGCCACCAACTGGCAGAGCGCGCAGGGCGGCGGGCCGCTGGGCCGCACCGAGCTGCTGCAGCGGGCCGTCACGCTGCCGACCTACCTCGACCACGACTGGAAACGGCAGTGGGGCGACCTGGTGCGCTACGACCCGCGGGTGCCCGACGCGGTGCCGGCCCGCATCGACACCGGCACCGCCGAGCGCTCGGGCCTGTGGACCCCGGGTCCCATCAAGGCGGTGTGGACGAACTGACGGGGC
>CAZDSL010000306.1:2755-3890 GCA_964507655.1 uncultured Mycobacteriaceae bacterium
CCTACCGCACCGCGATGCGCGGCCCCCGCGCCGGATCGGCGGCCACGAGCTCGCCGATGACGGGCGCCCCGGGGATCTCGCCCGCCACCAGCAGCCCGCCGGAGGTCTGCGCGTCGGCGAGCAGCAGCAGCTCGTCCTCGTCCACGCCCGCGTCGAGGCGCGGCCGCACCCAGTCGAGGTTGCGCCGGGTGCCGCCGCTGACGTAGCCGCCCCGCAGCGCCTCGCGCGCCCCCTCCAGGTACGGCACCGCGGCCGCGTCGAGCACCGCCGACACCCCGCTGGCCCGCACCATCTTGTACAGGTGCCCCAGCAGCCCGAACCCCGTCACATCGGTGGCGCACACGGCACCCGCGGCGAGGGCGGCGCGCGCGGCGTCGGCGTTGAGCCGGGTCATCGCGTCGACGGCCTGCGGGATCGGCTCACCCGTCGTCTTGTGCCGGCAGTTGAGCACGCCGATGCCCAGCGGCTTGGTGAGGCTCAGCGGCACCCCCGCCACGCCGGCGTCGTTGCGCAGCAGCCGGGCCGGGTCGGCCGTGCCGGTGACGGCCATGCCGTACTTGGGCTCCGGATCGTCCACGCTGTGCCCGCCCGCCGCGTGGCAGCCGGCCGCGGCCGCGACGTCGCGCCCGCCCCTCAGCACCTCGGCCGCCATCTCGTAGGGCAGCGACCCGGTGGGCCAGCACAGCAGGTTGACGGCCACCAGCGGCGTGCCGCCCATGGCGTACACGTCGGACAGGGCGTTGGCGGCGGCGATACGCCCCCAGTCGTACGGGTCGTCCACCACGGGGGTGAAGAAGTCGGCCGTGGAGATCACCGCCAGGCCGCCGTCGATGCGCACCGCGGCGGCGTCGTCGCCCGCGTCGAGGCCCACCAGCAGCTCGCCGGCCGGGTCGTCGACGGGGGCGCCGATCAGGCCCGCCACCACGTCCTCGAGGGCCCCCGGCGGGATCTTGCACGCGCAGCCGCCGCCGTGGCCGTAGGAGGTGAGGCGGCGGAGGGACTCGGGTGCTGCTGCGGGCTGGTGTGCGGCCTGGGTCGCGTCGGGCTGGGCGGTCATGCCCCGACAGTAGCCCGCGCGAGGCGTGGGTCACATCCGCTGCGCACACCGCCGGGCGCGCCGGGCTTGACGGATCGC
>CAZDSL010000307.1:0-3830 GCA_964507655.1 uncultured Mycobacteriaceae bacterium
GTGCGGCTGCCGGATTCGTAGTCGTACCAGCCGGCGCCCGTCTTCTGCCCGTAGCGGCCCATCTCGCACAGCTCGTCGGCGATCTCGTCGCGCGGCATGTCGGGGTTCTCCGCGTACTGGCGCTTGCGCACGGCCCAGCCGATGTCGCCGCCCGCCAGGTCCTGCATGCGGAACGGGCCCATCGCGAAGCCGAAGCCCTCGATGGCCTGGTCCACCTGCTGCGGCGTGGCGCCCGCGCGCAGCAGCGTCATCGCCGCGTCGCGGTACTTGTGCAGCATGCGGTTGCCGATGAACCCGTCGCACACGCCCGCCACCACCGGGATCTTGCCCACCTTGCGGCCCAGCGACGTGGCGGTGACGAGCACCTCGTCGGCGGTCTTCGCGCCGCGCACCACCTCGAGCAGCGCCATGACGTTGGCGGGGCTGAAGAAGTGCATGCCCACCACGTCGGCGGGGCGCTCGGTGAACTCCGCGATCTTGTCGATGTCGAGCGTGGAGGTGTTCGACGCCAGCACCGCGCCGGGCTTGGCCACCTCGTCGAGGCGGCTGAACACCTGCTTCTTGACCTCCATGTCCTCGAAGACGGCCTCGATGACGAGGTCGGCGGCGGCGAGGTCGGCGTACTGCAGGCTGGGCGTGAGCAGGCCCATCCGCTGCTCGAGCTTCTCGGCGGTGAGCCGGCCCTTGTCCACCTGCGCCTGGTAGTTGCGGCGGATGGTGGCCAGGCCGCGGTCGAGGGCGTCCTGCGCCATCTCGAGGATCGTCACCGGGATGCCGGCATTGAGGAAGTTCATGGCGATGCCGCCGCCCATGGTGCCGGCGCCGATCACGCCCACGCGCTCCACCGTGCGCGGCTCCACCGAGGCGTCGATGCCCGGGATCTTGCGGGCGGCGCGCTCGGCGAAGAACGCGTAGCGCAGCGCCGCCGACTGGGCGCCGCCGACGAGCCCCAGGAACCGCTCCGTCTCGGCCGCCTTGCCCTCGTCGAACGGCACCTGCAGGGCGGTGCGCACCAGCTCGACGCAGGCCACCGGCGCCTCCTGGCCGCGGGCGCGGGCGCGCACCCGCTTCTCCACCGCGTCGAGGTCGCCGCCGATCGGGTCGAGGTCGCGGGTGCGGACGGGGGTCTCGTCCGCCACCGAGCGCGCCAGCTCGACGGCCTTGGCGACGGCCTCGTCCTCGCCGCCGTCGACCACCGCGTCGAGCAGCCGCTGGCCGTCGACACCCGCCAGCGCCGCCGCGCGCTGCGGTGCACCCCAGGCGATGATCTCGGCGGCCGTGGCGGCGGGGATCAGGCGGGGCAGCCGCTGCGTGCCGCCGGCGCCGGGCACCAGGCCCAGCTTCACCTCGGGCAGGCCCAGCTGCGACGACGCGGTGGCGACGCGCCGGTGCGCGCCCAGCGACAGCTCGAGCCCGCCGCCGAAGGCCGTGCCCGCGATGGCGGCGACCACCGGCTTGGGCGAATCCTCCAGGCGGGCGATGAGCTCGGACAGGTTGGGCGAGGCGGTGGCCTTCTCGGAGCCGAACTCGGTGATGTCGGCGCCGGCGGAGAAGAACCCGCCCGAGCCGGTGACCACGACGGCGCGGACGGCGTCGTCGGCCTGGGCGCGCTCGAGGTCGGCGGCGATGGACGCGCGCAGGTCGTAGCCGAGGCTGTTCACCGGCGGGCGGGTGAGCCGGATGATCGCGACGTCGCCGTCGACGGAGTATGCGGTGGTGCTCATCGTGTGCGGGGCCTTTCTCGGGAAGGGTGTGTGCGGGGCGGGGCGGCCGGTCAGATGCCGGCGGCGTCGGCGGCGCGGGTGGCCTGCTCGACGATGGCGTCGATCCGCTCGGCGGTGGGGGTGCCGGATGCGGCCTTGTTGCGGGGCTCGTCGCGGGCGCGGCGCATCACGCCCTCGGCGATCGCCGCCACCTTCCACAACCCCAGCGCGTGCCAGTAGCGCAGGGCCGACTCGTCGCGGCCAGTGATCCGCAGGTACTCGGCCGCCACCTGCTCGCGGGTGGGCGAGCCCTCCAGCGCGGTGGCTGCGAAGAAGCCGGCGGAATCCTCGCCCGCCTCGGGCCAGTAGGCGAGCATCGAGCCGATGTCGGCCAGCGGCTCGCCCAGGGTCGACAGCTCCCAGTCGAGCGCCGCGACCACCTCGCCGCACGCGCCCGGCCCGCCCTGGCCCTGCTCGTGCGCGACCAGGACGTTGCGCAGGTGGAAGTCTCCGTGCACCAGCGTCGTCTCGGTCTGCGGCGGCGCCGCGTCGGCCAGCCGGCGGGTGAGCGCGTCGAAGGCGGGCAGCTCGCGGGTCTTGGCCTGCTCCCACTGCCCCGCCCAGCGCTTGAGCTGGCGGGCGGCGTACGGCTTGTGGCTGGCCAGGTCTGCGAGCCCCACCGCGTCGAGGTCGACGGCGTGGATGCGGGCCAGGGTGGCGGGCATCGACAGGCCGATGGCGCGGCGGCGCGCGGGCGTGAGGGCCTCGGCGACGCTCATGCGGTCGACCGCGAGGCCGTCGACGTACTCCATGAGCACCAGCGGCGCGTCCGTCACGTCCAGCCCGTCCACCGTGGTGTCGGGGTGCGCGACGCCGAGGATGCGCGGCACCGGCACGTCGGTGTGCTCGAGCGCGGAGAGGATGCGCGCCTCGCGGGCCACGTCGTGCGCCGAGGCGAGCAGGTGCCCCAGCGGCGGGCGGCGCAGCACCCAGCGGGCGCCGGCATCGTCCTCGGCCAGGTAGGTGAGGTTGGACTGGCCCAGGCCGATGCGGGTGAGCCGCAGCCCGCCCTCCACTGCCTGGCCCTGCGCGCGCATCCACGCGGCGACGGGGCCGAGCGCCACGCCGGTCTGCTGCGGGTCTGTCGCTGTCTGCCGGTCAGGCACGGCTCCACGCCTCCTCACGGAACATCGCCGGGTGGCCCAGGCGCTGGCCGCCGTCGAGCACCATCGCCTCGCCCGTCACCCAGCCTGCCGCATCGGAGGCGAGGAAGGCGACTGCGGCGCCGATGTCGTCGGGCTCGCCGATGCGGCCCAGCGGCGTGGACGCGTTCACCTGCTCCTCATGGTCCTTCCACAGCGCCTCGGCCAGGCGGGTGCGCACCACGCCCGGGCACACGCAGTTGACCCGCACCCGCGGCGAGAGCTCCAGCGCGAGCTGCTTGGTGACGTGGATCAGCGCGGCCTTCGACGCGTTGTAGGCGCCCAGGCCCGCCTCGTGGCCCAGCCCGCCGATCGACGCGGTGTTGACGATCGCGCCGCCGTGCTCGCGCATCCACGCGTCCATGGCCAGGCCCGTCCACAGGATCGGCGCCCACAGGTTGACGTCGAAGGTCTTGGCGAAGCGGGCGTGGTCCTGCGCGATGAGCGGCCCGTAGGCGGGGTTGGTGCCGGCGTTGTTGACGAGGATGTCGAGCCGGCCGAACTCGGCGACGGTGCGCTCGACGCAGGCGCGGGCGGCATCCTCGTGGGTGACGTGGGCGGCGATGCCCAGCGCACGGCCTGGGCCGTCCACCTGCGCGGCAGCGGCGTCGGCGGCCTCCTGGGTGCGGGCGGTGAGCACCACGTTCGCGCCGGCGGCGGCGAGGTGCTGCGCGACGGCCAGGCCGATACCGCGCGAGGCGCCGGTGACGACGGCGGCGCGGCCGGTGAGGTCGGTGGAGGGGGCGTTCACCGGGCGGGCTCCTTGTACTTGCGCAGTTCCTGGCGGGCGATGGCGCGCTTGTGCACCTCGTCGGGGCCGTCGGCCAGGCGCAGGGTGCGGATGCCGGCCCACGCCTGGGCCAGCGGGACGTCGTCGGTGACGCCGGCGGCGCCGTGCACCTGGATGGCGCGGTCGAGGATCTTC
>CAZDSL010000308.1:0-3826 GCA_964507655.1 uncultured Mycobacteriaceae bacterium
CCCGCCCGCGCCGCGCGCCGTGCCGTCCGAGCTGGCGGTGCAGTCCGCATGCGACCCGCCCATCGACCGGGTCGACGCCGCCGCCTTCGCGGGCCGCCGGCTGGCGGAGCGGCTGCACACGGCACTGGCGGCGGCGGGGGTGGCGTGCACACGCCTGGCGATCCACGCGGCCACCGCGGAGGGCGAGGAGCACCATCGCGTGTGGCGCTGCGCCGAGCCGCTCACCCCGGCGGCCACCGCCGACAGGGTCCGCTGGCAGATGGACGGCTGGCTGACGGGGCGGGGAGCCGCGCGCCCCACCGGCCCCATCGTCCTGCTGCGGCTCGAACCGGTGGAGCTGGCGGCGGCCGGCGCGCTGCAGATGGGGCTGTTCGGCGGGGCGGGCGAGGCGCTCGACCGGGCCCGCCGCGCGGTGTCGCGGGTGCAGGGGCTGCTGGGCGGCGATGCGGTGCGGTTCGGCGTGCTCTCGGGCGGCCGGGGCCCGGGCGAGCGGGTGACGCTGCGCGCGTGGGGCGATCAGGCGGTGCCCGCGCGCGACCCGTCAGCCCCGTGGCCCGGGCGGCTGCCCGCCCCCGCCCCGGTGGAGCTGTGCGCGGAGGAGGCGGGGCTGCTCGACGCGGCGGGCGGTGTGGTGGGGGTGACGGGGCGCGGTGCGTTCACGGCCGAGCCCGCGGTGCTGGTGTGGCGGGGGCGCGCCCGCCCGGTGACGGGCTGGGCGGGGCCGTGGCCGGTGGACGAGCACTGGTGGGATCCGGCCGCCGGGCTGCGGGCGGCGCGGGCGCAGGTGCTGGCCTCCGGCGCCCCGGCGATGCTGCTGCTGTGCCGCGGCGGGGAGTGGACGGTGGAGGGGGTGTACGGGTGAGCGGTCACGCGGGGGCTACGTGCGCCCGGATGAGTGCGATCAGCCGGGCCGACTGATGCGACGGCACGATGATGGATCCGCGGCCGAGTCCGTCGGCGAACAGGTGCAGAGCATGTGCGGCGTCGCGCCGCTGGCCCCTCGCCACCCACTGTGGATCAGCGAGGCGCCACATGGAGCGGCACGAATCGCGGTGCGCTTGGACCATCTCCAGAAGAACGGCGATGTCTGCGGCGTCCTTGTCTGCAAACCGTGATCTCCAGGCGAGGGCTTTGAGTACCAGAGCGGCTTCGAGGTCGGGGACGGTCACCACGAAGGCAAGACGGTCACCGTGTCTCAGCCTGGCCTCCACATCGATCTCTATACCGGGGACCGACAGTGCGAGGCTCAGACCGGGAACGGCATCGAAGCCGCGGCCGCCGAGCAACGCCACGGCGTCGGGGCCGGTTTGCGGAACCAAGATGTCGACGGCGAGCGCTCCGTCGTGATCTGGGCGGGGTTTGACATAGCGGTTGCCCTCCCGCGCGGTGTAGCCGCGAGCGAGAAGCGCGTCGTGCAGGCCTCGACCTGCCGCGATCGCCTTGTCGACGCCGGCATCGGCGTCCGAGGTGACACGCGCGGTGATCCCCTCGGCCGGGTAAACACACGACAGCAGATGCACCATGTGCCCGCCGATGACGCGATAGTCGATGCCGGATGCAGCGTCGGCGAGATCTGCCAGGGCGACCAGTCCGAGATCACCGGCATTGGACGTCGAAGCGATGTGGGCGACGGCGTCAGACACGCAGATCACCGTTGACGATCCGCTTCCGCAGCACTCCGGCGGCGTCGGCGGCGTCCGGGCCGCGCGCGTGCAGAAGGTCCCAGTAGACGGCGACGGGATCGGCGAGGCGGCCGCCGCCGTACTCGTGTGATCGCGCGGCGTACCACCTCGCCACCGGCCAGATGGTGTGGTCGCGCGGCACTCGTGTGGTCAGCGTGGCTTCTGCGGTGTCGGCGGCGACGAATCCGGCCACCGTGAGGTCGATCGCCTCGGAGATGCACACCATCCCGGACGGGGGGAGTCGCCATGGGGCATACATGTCGGCGGCGGCGTCGCCGGTGGCGAGCGCGGTGACGCCCAGGTCCGTTGCCACCTCGAGCGCATGCCCGATCTGGGTGGTGACCGGATCGAGGTGGTACCAGCCCGCATCGATGCCGCCTGGGCCCGGATAGTCCTGAGCCCAGGCGTCCAGCAGAGCGGCCGGGGAGCCGGTCTGCCACCCTGCTGCCACGGACGTCACGGCAGGATGGGAGCGGAGGATCTTCGAGACACCTTGCTGGGTGATCCCGCTCGCCGCGGCGAGCTCGGCTTGCGGCAATGGGGCAGAGGAGAGGATCAGAACACGGTCTACGGCCCACCGTCCCCACCGGGCGCGCCGGGTCCGGGCGTCCCCGGTGCTGTGCGGGGCGGCCTCGAGGCGGTTCTGTCCCTCGATGATGACCTGTTCGGGGGAGGTCGTCACCACGTCGACGAGTCCGTCTGCGGCGGCGTTCCGGAGCGCCGGGCCGGCGGTGGGGAGCAGGTACAGGACCCTGTCCGGCGCCGCCGAGGCCGCCGCGGCGGCCAGCGAACCGCGATGAGGGCTGCGGGTGCCGAACACCGGGGTGACGGTGATGATCCGGTGGTTGGGGAGCTGCAGCACCAGCCGCCGGAGATCCCCTTCCACAACGCGGATCGAGGCGCGCCGCAGCAATTCCAGCGTGCGCGTCTGCGGGGACGCGGCGCCCATGATCGCCCTCTCGGATGCCATGACGCCCAGCGTACAACCGACGAGCATATTTTGCTCTGACGGTTGTTTGACTTACATGGGTTGTGGATGATAAAAGCGTGCCGACGTCGCAGCGGGCCGCCCCCTCAGCCGCGCGCCGCCCGCAGCGCCCACAGCACCAGCGGCACCTGCAGCGGCAGCCGCCCGTAGGCCACGGCCTGCTGCCACGCGGGGCGGTTGCGCCGGCGGTAGTCCAGCGCCATCTGGATGTTGCCGGGGAACACCCCGACCAGCAGCGCCGCGGAGGCCAGCCCTCCTGTCCGGCGCGTGCGCGGCACGGCGACGGCCGCCGCGCACGCCAGCTCGCCCACACCCGAGGCGTACACCCAGTCGCGCCGCGAGGCGACGCCGGTGAGCTGCGGCGGGATCAGCGGCTCGAAGAATCGGGGGCGGGCGAAGTGCAGGGCACCGGCCCCGCCCAGCAGTGCGGCGAGGGCGGGCGCGGCGGCGCGGTCGAGACGGGAGCGGCCCGGCCGGGAGCGATCAGTACGAATGCGGGACGGGCGGCGCAGGCGCGGTGCGGAAGGCATGCGGCGATTGTGGCGCAGCGCCCGCCGCGGCGCGAGTCGGCGGCGCGGGCTGCGGGCACGGGATCACCGCGCGCACGGGCCCGCGGGTCGTAGGATCGGCGGATGGCTGACGGGAATGCTGTGGCGGGTCGTGCAGGCGCCGACGTGAAGAAGCGCACTGGCAGGGCGTTCCTCGGCTGGGCGGCGGTGTACACGGTCTCGCAGGCGAACATCGCGCGCACGCTGGGCTCGGCGGCGCCCAAGCTGCTGAAGATCCAGACGGCCACCTCCGCCGCCGGGTACCGCGAGGTGCTCGAGTCGATGACGCCCCGCGAGCTGGCCGGCTACCGCGCCCACTACCCGCTCGACATGGTGCACCCCCTCCTCTACGCGATGGCGCTGCGGGCGGGGGCCCGGGCCCTCGACGCGCGCCGCCCGCAGCCGGAGCCCATGCGCCGATTCCTCATGGCGGCACCGGTGGTGTCGGCGGGGTGCGACTACGTCGAGAACGTCGCCGGCTGGTACCTCATCGACCACCGCGAGCACGTCACCGACGCGGGCACGCGCGCGGTGACGGCGGTGAGCACGCTCAAGTGGGTGCTGGCGCTGGGGGAGCTGGGCCACGTGCTCTCGGGCCTGGCGGTGGC
>CAZDSL010000309.1:0-3821 GCA_964507655.1 uncultured Mycobacteriaceae bacterium
CGCGCTCCGCCCGTCGGGCACCCCGGCGCCGGCCCTCCGCGCGGCGCCCGGCGCGGCGCGGACCTCGCGCGCGCGGTCGTCGACCCGGGCGACGGCGCTGTCGACCCGGCCCGCCGGGATGGGCACCCCCGCCACCTGCTGCGGCGCGGGCTCGCGGGGCGGCGCGCCCGCGGGTGCGGTGGAGGTGGCGGCCCCCGGGATGGGCTGCGGGGTGGACGTGCAGGCCGCGAGCAGCGCGGCGAGGCCGGCGACGGCCGCGGCGGCGCGGACCGTGCGGGGAGGCGTCACCGCCGCTCGCCGCGGGCGGCGCGCGTCATGGCCAGCACATCGAGGCGGCGGTCGAGCTCCTCCTCGGTGATGGAGCCGGGCACCAGGCCGCTGTCGATCACGGCCTGGCGGATCGTCGTCTTGTCGGCCAGCGCCTTCTTGGCCACCGCCGCGGCCTTCTCGTATCCGATGGCGGAGTTGAGAGGAGTGACGATGGACGGTGAGCTTTCCGCCAGCTCGCGCAGGTGCTCCTCGTTCGCCTGCAGACCCACGATGCAGCGGTCGGCGAACAGGCGCGAGACGTTGGCGATGAGCCGCAGCGATTCGAGCACGTTGCGCGCCATCACCGGGATGTAGACGTTGAGCTCGAACGCGCCGCCCGCGCCGCTCCACGCGACGGCCGCGTCGTTGCCCACCACCTGCGCGGCCACCTGGGTGACGGCCTCGGGCAGCACGGGGTTGACCTTGCCGGGCATGATCGAGCTGCCGGGTTGCAGGTCGGGCAGGCGGATCTCGCCCAGTCCGGTGAGCGGCCCCGAGCCCATCCAGCGCACGTCGTTGGCGATCTTGGTGAGCGACACGGCGACGGTGCGCAGCGCCCCGGACAGCTCCACGAGCCCGTCGCGCGCCGCCTGCGCCTCGAAGGGGTTCACGGCGGGGGAGAGCACGTCGAGCTCGGCGGTGCGGCGCAGCTCCTCGACCACCCGCACGCCGAAGTCGTCGGGCGCATTGAGCCCGGTGCCCACGGCAGTGCCGCCGATGGGCAGCTCGCCGAGCCGCGGCAGCGCGGCCTGGACACGCTCGATGCCCGCGCGCACCTGGCGGGCGTAGCCGCTGAACTCCTGGCCCAGGGTGACGGGCACGGCGTCCATCAGGTGGGTGCGGCCCGACTTGACCACCGTCCACCACTCGGTGGCCTTGTCCGCCAGCGCCGTGTTGAGGTGCTCGAGCGCCGGGATCACGGTGTGCACGGCCATCTCGGCGGCGGCGAGGTGCGTGGCGGTGGGGAACGTGTCGTTGGACGACTGCGACATGTTGACGTGGTCGTTGGGGTGCACCGTGACGCCGCGCGCGGCCGCGATCGAGGCGATGACCTCGTTGGCGTTCATGTTGGAGCTGGTGCCCGAGCCCGTCTGGAACACGTCGATGGGGAACTGCGCGTCGTGCTCGCCGGCGGCGATCTCGCGCGCGGCGGCGATGACGGCGTCGGCCTTGTCCTCGTCGAGCAGGCCGAGCTCCTTGTTGACCTGCGCGCACGCCGCCTTGAGCAGCCCCAGGGCGCGGATCTGGGCGCGCTCGAGCCCGCGGCCGCTGATGGGGAAGTTGTCCACCGCGCGCTGCGTCTGCGCACGCCAGAGCGCGTCGACAGGCACCTTGACCTCGCCCATCGTGTCGTGTTCGATCCGGAAATCCGCCTCGTCGCTCATGGCCTCCACAATGCCACTGCCCACCGACATGCGTCCCGCTCTCGGCGGGGAGCGGCAGGAGGTGCGTCGGGGAGAGTCACAGGGAGCGGCAGGAGGTGCGACGAGGTGCGCCACGGTGCGCCACGGGGCGCGCGGCGCGGCGCACGCCGGACACGCGGCCGCCGGCGCGGGTAGCGTGAGCGGCGTCACCGGCTCCTCCGGCGAGAGGGGCGCGCCGCACGAGGGGGCACGCAGCACATGACGACCACATCCCGCACTCCCGCCGCCGACGCCCGGGCCGTGTACGACCCGTTCGATCCGGCGTTCCAGGACGACCCGTACCCCGCCTACCGGGCGCTGCGCGACGACGACCCGGTGCACCGGCACTCCGACCCGCCCTTCTGGGCGCTCTCGCGCTTCGACGACATCTGGGACGCGGTGCGCGACAACTCGGCCTTCTCCTCGGAGCGGGGGCTCACGTTCCACCCCGACGAGATCGGCGCGCTGGGCCTGGCGCCCACCATCGTCATGCTCGACCCGCCCCGGCACACGCGGCTGCGCGGCCTCATCGCCAAGGGCTTCACCCCGGCCCGGGTGCGGGCGATGGAGCCGGACATCCGCGCCTTCGTGCGCGCCCGCCTCGACGCGATCACCGCGCGCGCCGCCGACGGTGCCGTGGTCGACCTGCACCGCGAGTTCTCCTCGCCCATCCCCACCTTCGTGCTCGCCGAGCTGTTCGACCTGCCCGAGACCGATCGTGTCCTGTTCGACCCGTGGGTGCGCGCGCTCACCGCGCTGCAGGACGGCGGCTTCGACCCCACCGCGCTGGGCGCCAAGGACGCGGTGGCCCAGATGTTCGCCTACTTCTCGGAGCTCATCACCGCGCGGCGGCGCGACCCGGGCGACGACATGATCAGCGCCCTCGCGCAGGCCGAGCTCGACGGCGAGCGGCTCAGCGACTGGGACATCCTCGGCTTCTGCTTCGTGCTGGTGGCGGGCGGCAACGACACCACCGGCAACCTCATCAGCCACGGCGTGATGCTCCTCGACGGCGACCACCGCCAGCGCGAGATGCTCGCCGCCGACCCGGGCCTCATCCCCGGCGCCACGCTGGAGTTCCTGCGCATGGAGGGCTCGGTGCAGGGGCTGGCCCGCACCACGCTGAGGCCGGTGACGATCCGCGGCGTGCAGATCCCCGAGGGGCAGAAGGTGATGATGCTCTACGGCTCCGCCAACAGGGACGAGCGCGAGTTCGGGCCCACGGCCGGCCGGCTCGACATCACCCGCGGCATCCCGCGGCATCTCGGATTCTCGAGCGGCGTGCACTTCTGCATCGGCTCGCACCTGGCGCGGCTGCAGGCGCGCATCGCCTTCGAGGAGCTCTACGCGCGGCACCCGCACGTGGGCGTCGACCTGGCGCGCGCCGAGCGGCTGCAGTCGGCGTTCACCCGCGGCTGGGTGCACCTGCCCGCGACAGGGCTCGGCGGGAGGTAGGCCGCCGGTGGTGCGGCCGCACGCGGGCCGCTAGTCTCGCGCGGGGCCGCAGGTGCACGCCCGCGGCCGACGGACGGATGGTGGCCCGCAGGGGCCGGAAGGCGAGGACAGGTGCGGATCAACGCGCGGTACAGGTATGCGGTCCCCGCGGCGGTGGCGGCCGTCGCGGCGGTGACGCTGGCGGGATGCTCCTCGGACGGCGGGGACACCGCCGCCCCCGCCACCACCACGACCGCCGCCGCGTCGCCCTCGCCCACCACCGGGCAGGCGGCGCCCACGAGCCCGGCGCCCGCTCCCGCGCCCGCCACGGAGGACACGGGGGAGCAGGGCCCGGCCGAGACGCCGGCGCCGGCGCCCCCGGCCGCGACCTCGCCCGCCGCGCCGCAAGGCGGCGACGGCGAGGCGATGACCCGCGATCAGGCCACCGAGCAGCTCAAGCAGCTGCTGGGCGACCCGAAGGACGCGCACTGGGAGGGCGACACGCTCAAGGTCGACATGAGCTGGGGCGGCGCCGACATCGAGGGGATGGACGGCGTGTGCGAGGGCGCGCAGATGATCCTGAAGCAGTACGGCGGCACCATGACGATGACCTTCCCCGACGGCTCCAGCCTCGACTGCAGCGCGCAGTGACGCCGGCGTGAGCCCGCCCGGGCG
>CAZDSL010000310.1:0-3812 GCA_964507655.1 uncultured Mycobacteriaceae bacterium
GGCGGTGCTGGCGGCCGGGCCGGCGCGCCGCCCGGCGCGGGGCGCCTCGCGCAGCGTGTGGTCGCAGCTCGCCGCGGCGGGGGCGGGGTGGCAGGGGTGGGCGGAGTACTTCGCGCAGCACTCGGCCACCCGGCAGGCGGTCGAGGCCGGGGTGACGGGCAGGGTGGGGCCGGCCGAGGCGTCCGCGCTGGTCGCCGCGGTGCACGACTTCCTCGACGCCGTGGAGGACTCGGCGGTCGGCGGGGCGGTCCCCGCGGCCGGTCACCCCCTTTCGAGGGCGAGCTGAGCCGTCGCCGGGGTCCCGCTCCCGGTCGTGCCGATTCCGCAGTCCGGGAGTGGGGGAATCGGTGGTACCGTCCGTGGCTGAACAGTATTATCGGTGTTGGGCATCCGCCGGGCGGGTGCCGGCAGGTCCGGTTCGGCAGCTGGACGCCAAGACAAGGAGCCGGGGGAGGTGCCGTGCCACTCTCCGAGCACGAGCAGCGGATGCTCGATGAGATCGAGAACGCCCTGTACGAGGAGGACCCCAAGTTCGCCTCGCAGGTGAGGGGCCGCCGTTTCGGCACGCCCACCGCCAAGCGCCGTATGCAATCACTGTTCATCGCGCTGTGCGGCCTCGCGCTGCTCATCGTCGGCCTCGCCACGCGGGCCCTGCACGTGGGCGATGTCCCCGTGCTCAGCATCATCGGCTTCGTCATCATGTTCCTCGGCGCCGTGATGCTCATGCTCGGCACGCCCTGGGGCAGGTCGTCCGTCCCGCAGTCGCCGGCGGCCCCGCACCGGGGCGGCAAGACGGGCGGTGCCAAGGGCGGCCGCTTCGGCCGGATCAAGTCCGGCGGCAGCTTCGCCGAGCGCATGGAGGAGCGCTTCCGCAAGCGCTTCGAGTGACCTCCGCCCGCGGCCGCCCCCGGCGCCGCGGTGCCGATTCCAGGATTTCCGCCTGCAGCGCGGCCCGCACGGGCCGCGCTGCAGGCGTGTGCGGGCACCTCTCCGGCCGGCCGCCGCCGCGTGCCCCCGCCATCCCCCACTCTCCACCACCTGCGCCCCCCACTTTCCGCCACCGGCGTCCCCACCTTCCGCCACCGCGGCCGAGTCGGGCGGCCCGCGGGCCGGCGACGGGCGATCGTGCCGCGGTCACGCCGCGCCCACCTGGGGCTTTGCGCGTCTCGTGCGGAATGGCCGGTGGCGTCGGCGACCCTCCTGCCCGGCGCCCACGACACGCCTCCCCACCGTGCTCCACCCGTGTCACCAGCGCCGATCTCGTACACGGGGCGACATCGGTCCGAGTTCGGGTTGAAAGTGGGGGAAAGTGGGGTACTGTGGTGCTTGCGGGGCGCCGATGGGCGTTCGGCAACGGTCCGTACGGAGGGCGGGGCACGCGAGTGCCGGGTCCGATGCCACGGGCGGTCGAGCGGAGGTGGCGGATGTTCTTCGGAACCTTCACGCCGAAGCTCGACGACAAGGGCCGGCTGACGCTGCCGGCGAAGTTCCGCGACGCACTGGCGGGAGGTCTCATGGTCACCAAGGGCCAGGACCACAGCCTGGCGGTGTATCCGCGGGACGAGTTCCTGGAACTGGCCACGCGGGCGGCCGCCGCCTCGCGGACCAACCCCGAGGCGCGGGCCTTCGTCCGCGCGCTCGCGGCGGGGACGGACGAGCAGCGACCGGACGGCCAAGGGCGCATCACGCTCTCGGCGGACCACCGCCGGTACGCGAACCTGTCGCGGGAGTGTGTGGTCATCGGCTCGGTGACGTTCCTGGAGATCTGGGACGCCGAGGCATGGCAGAACTACCTGGAGGAGAACGAGGAGAGCTACTCGCAGGCCCGCGATGAATCGCTCGGCAGCATCTTCTGACCGCCCCGCGCGGTCACGGCGAATGCCACGAGGCCTCCGCCCGAACGATCCTGACGTACTTCCCCAACGCCAGGCTCGGTCGGCCGGAGACCCCAGGGCATTCGCCGCTGCATTTGGCGGGTGCGGCACCCCGCCCCCGACCCCCCGCACGCCACCCGACGGAGCACTGGAGCGACGATGACCGACGGCACGGACGGCAGCAGCCCGCGCTCGGGCGCGTTCGGGCATGTGCCGGTGCTGCTGCACCGTTCGGCGGAGCTGCTGCGGCCGGCCATCGAGGCGTGCGGCGACGGCGGTGAGGGCGCCGTGTTCGTCGATTGCACCCTCGGCATGGGCGGCCACAGCGAGCACTTCCTCGAGCTTTTCCCCGGCCTGCGGGTGATCGGGCTCGACCGCGACACCCAGGCCATCGCCACCGCGTCGGCCCGGCTGGAGCGCTTCGGAGGGCGGTTCACGCCGGTGCACATCCGCTACGACGGCATCGACGAGGCGCTGGAGTCGGTGGGCATCGCCCCGCGCGGGGGAGTGCACGCGATCCTGTTCGACCTCGGCGTCTCCTCGCTGCAGCTCGACGAGGCCGACCGCGGCTTCGCGTACTCCGTGGATGCGCCGCTGGACATGCGCATGGACCCCACCGCCCCGCTCACCGCGGCGGAGGTGGTGAACACCTATCCGGCCGCGGAGCTGCGCCGCATCCTCTCGACGTACGGGGAGGAGCGGTTCGCGGCCAAGATCGCCTCCGCGATCGTCCGGCGCCGCGCCGAGGAGCCGTTCACCACCACGGGCAGGCTGGTCGAGCTGCTCTACGACGTGATCCCCGCGGCCACCCGGCGCACCGGCGGGCACCCCGCCAAGCGCACCTTCCAGGCGCTGCGCATCGAGGTCAACGGCGAGCTCGATTCGCTGCAGGCGGCGGTGCCGCGGGCGCTCGATGCGCTGGCGATGGGCGGGCGCGTGGCGTTCCTGTCCTACCAGTCGCTGGAGGACCGCATCGTCAAGCGCGCGCTCGCCGGGCGTTCGCGGTCGCGGAGCCCGCAGGACCTGCCGGTGGAGCTGCCGGGCACGGGGCCGGAGTTCCGCCTGATCACGCGGGGCGCGGAGCGTGCCACGGAGGAAGAGATGTCCGAGAACCCGCGGTCGGCGCCGGTCCGGCTGCGGTGTGCCGAACGGATCGCGGGGAGCTGATATGACCAGCACGATCACCACCACGCGCGGGGCCAACCGCTCGGACCACGGGCGGCGCGGGCACGCGTCGCGCCCCTCCGCCGGCCGCAGGGCCGGGAGGCGCGCGACGGGCACCTCCGCCGCCTCGCGCCGGGCCTACGATCGGCGCGAGCGCCGCATCGGCGACGCATCCGGGAGCGCCGGGCAGGGCGGCGCCGTCGCCGCGCTGCGCCTGGGAGGGCCGCGCGAGCTGGCGCGCCGCATCCCCTTCGTGGTGCTGGTGCTCGCGCTGTTCGCCGCCGGGATCGGCCTGACGCTGTGGCTCACCACCGCGGCCACCGCCCGCTCGTACGGACTCGCGGACGCGCGGCATCAGAACACGGTGCTCGAGGACCAGAAGGAGGCGCTGGAGAAGGTGGTGCAGGCCGGCAACGCGGCGCCCGAGCTGGCCCGCAAGGCCGCCGAGCTGGGCATGGTGCAGGCGAAGGACGTCGCGCGGCTGGTGGTGGCGCCCGACGGGTCCGTCACCGTCGAGGGCGACCCGAAGCCCGCAGAGGGCCCCAAGCCGGGCGACCTGAGTCGTGTCCCCGCCACCACGAAGCCCGCACCCACGCCGGCGCCCACGGCGGCCCTGCCCGTCACGCCCGATGCGCAGGGCGTGCTGCCGCCGGCCGATGCGGTGCCCGGCGGCACGCAGGTGCTCGCCGCGGCCGCGCCGCCGCCGGCCGCCCAGCCGCCGGCCGCCCAGGAACCGGCCGATCAGCTCCCCGCGGCGCAGCAGCCGGCGGCGCC
>CAZDSL010000311.1:0-3799 GCA_964507655.1 uncultured Mycobacteriaceae bacterium
CGCCGACGCCGAGCACCAGCGGCTGCTGGGCTGGGAGAAGGAGATGCTCGCCGCCATCGAGGTGCCCTACCGGGTGATCGACGTGGCCGGCGGCGACCTCGGCAGCTCCGCGGCCCGCAAGTTCGACTGCGAGGCCTGGGTGCCCAGCCAGGGGACGTACCGCGAGCTCACGTCCACCTCCAACTGCACCACCTTCCAGGCGCGCCGGCTCAGCGTCCGCTACCGCGGCGACGACGGCAAGCCGCAGATCGCCGCCACCCTCAACGGCACGCTCGCCACCACGCGGTGGATCGTCGCCATCCTCGAGAACCACCAGCAGCCCGACGGGTCCGTGCGCGTGCCGGCGGCGCTGCAGCCGTTCGTGGGCACCGACGTGCTGCGGCCCGCCTAGCGCCGGCGTGCGAGAAGGCCGGTCCCGCCCGGTGCAGCCCCGCCCGGTGCAGCCCCGCCTCGCCCGTGCCCGCGTCGTGATCGCCGCCGCCGCACTGGCCGCCGCGACGCTGCCGGCGGGCTGCGGTGCGGGTGCGGCGCCGGGCCCGGATGCGGGAGGTTCGGAAGCGGCGGCCCCGGATGCGGCGGGGGGCCCCGCGCCGCCGGTGCGGCCGGCCGGCACGGTGACGCTGCCCAGCGGCATGCCCTTCGACGGCACCACGGTGGGCGGGCTCTCCGGCATCGACTACGACCCGGCCACCGGCCGCTACGTGGTGATCAGCGACGACCAGGCCACCGCCGGCCCCACCCGCGCCTACACGCTCGACCTGCCGCTGGATCCCGACGGCGCCCCGCAGCAGCCGCAGCTGCGGTCGATGATCGCGCTCACCGGCCCCGACGGCCCCTACCCCCGCTACGGCAGCGACACCGAGGCGGTGCGGTGGGCGCCCGGCGGCGGCCTGCTCTACGCCAGCGAGGGCGGCGCGCCCGGCGGCCTCGTCCCGTTCGTGCGGGAGGCCGCCCCCGACGGCGCCTTCGCCCGCGACCTCCCGCTGCCGCCCGCCTACCTGCCGCACGCGGCCGCCGACGGCACGCAGGACCGCGGCCTGCGCCAGGGGCTGGGCTTCGAGGGGCTGGCGCTCTCGCCCGACGGTGCCACCGTCTCGGTGATCAGCGAGAACGCGCTGGCCCAGGACGGCCCCGAGGCGGCGCCCGGCGTGCCCAGCGACGCGCGGCTGCTGCGGCTCGACAGCGCCACCGGCCGCGTCGTGGGCGAGTACGTGTACCGCACCGACCCGATGCAGGCCTCCGGCGGCGTCATCGGCCCTTCGGTGGCGGGGGTGTCGGCGCTGACGCAGGTGGGCCCGGGGCAGTACCTCACGGTGGAGCGCAGCTTCGCGCTGCCCGAGGGCTTCGCCGTCACCGTCTACCTGGCCACCACCGACGGTGCCACCGACGTGGCGGGCGCCGCGGCCCTCGACGGCACCGAGACGCCCATGCGCAAGACGGCGCTGTTCCGCTTCGACGGCGCCGCGAACAACATCGAGGGCATCACCGTGGGGCCCGTGCTGCCCGACGGCACCCGCACCCTGGTGCTGGTGGCCGACGACAACATGGGGCGCGTCGGAACCACCGCCTTCTCCGTCCTGACGGTGGGCCCCGGCGCCGGGTTCTGACCTAGCCGGTGCGCAGGATCATGCCGGTGGTGGTGCCGGAGGCCAGCAGGGCGCCGTCGGCGTCGCGCAGCTCGCCGCGGGCCGTGGCCGTGCGCCCGCCGCGGTGCTCCACCTTGCCCACCGCGCGCACCGGGCCCGTCTCGGCCGTGACGCCGCGCAGGTAGCGGACGGTGAGGTCGAGGGTGGTGAAGCCCTCGTCGGCGTCGAGCGTGGTCTGGATCGAATAGCCCATCGCCGAGTCGAGCCACGCGCTGATCACGCCGCCGTGCACCGTGCCCACCGCGTTGTACTGGTACTCGCCGGGCACCGCCTCGAGCGTCACGGTGCCGCGGGCCAGGGCGGCGATGCGGAAATCGAGCGTGGCGCCCGACGGCGGGTACGGGATCTCGCCCGAGTGCAGCCGCTCCATGAACTCCAGGCCCGTCAGGCCGCGGCGCGCCTCCGCGATCGAGGCCGGATCCGACCAGGTGTGGGTGCGCGAGTGCTCAACGGTCACGGTGTCTCCTCGATGCCGACGGTGCTGCACGTACGGTACGACGAAACCCCGGGCCGCGGTTGTCCACAGGCATCCCTGCGCGCCCCTGCCTCCCCGCGGCATCGTGGACGCATGGGGGACACGGGGGAGGGGCGGGCGTGGTTGCGCACGCGCGCGCAGCTGCTGGAGGCCGAGTCGGCGGCCACGATCGCGCGCCGCTGCCGCGCCGGCCGGTACGTGCGGGTGCTGCCCGGGGTGTATGCGCGCGAGCAGCCGCGGGGGATCGACCGCTGCCGGGCGGTGGCGCTGTGGCGGGCCGACGCCACCTTCAGCCACACCACCGCGGCGTGGCTGTACGGGCTGATCGACGAGCCGGAGCGGGTGCACGTGACGCTTCCGCGGCAGGTCAAGGCGCAGGGGCCGCCGTGGCTGGTGGTGCACCGGCGCGATCTGCCCGGCCCCGCATCGTGGGTGTTCGGGATGCCGGTGGTGGGCCGCCCGGCAGCGATAGTGCAGAGCCTGCCGCTGCTGGAACGGGGGGTGGCCGAGCGGATGGTGGACGAGCACTCACGCACCCACGAGGAGCATGCCGAGTTGGTCGACGCGTGCCGGGCGGAGGCGGGCGGCGACGGGATCGGCGTGGCCCGTGCCCTGGTGCGCGGTGCCGTGCTGCGGAGCGCGTCCGAGGCCGAGCGGGTCCTGGCGCGCGAGCTGGTGCGCAGGCGGTGCCGGCTCGACGGCAACAAGGGTGTCGGGGCGTTCTACGGCGACCTGGTGGACGGGCGGTCGCGGGTGATCGTCGAGGTCGACGGCCGGGAGCCGCACAGCGAGCGCAGGGTGTTCCGCAAGGACCGTCGCCGGCAGAACCACCTGCTGCACGAGGGCTGGTTCGTGCTGCGCTTCGCCGCCGACGACGTGTTCGACGACCTCGACGCGGTGGCCACCGAGGTGGTCGCGACCGTCCGCCGTCGCCGGCGCGCGCGCCGGGGCGGGCCAGCGTAGCCCATATGACACGGATCGACCGCAACTCGGGGGTGAGATGGCCGGATCCGGCCATCTCACCCCCGAGTTGCGGTGAATAAGTGTCAATCGGCCCCTGGCGAGACCTACTCGGCGGCCGGCGTACCGGCCGCGGCCTGCGCCCCGGCCCCGGCCTCGGCGCCGTCGCACTCGCCCGCCTCGAGCGGCGCGCACCGCAGCTCGTGCCCGCGCGAGGTCTTGCAGCGCCCCGTCTCCAGGTCCCACTGCCAGCCGTGCATGTTGCAGGTGAGCGTGGTGCCCTCCACCACGCCGAACTTCGACAGGTCGGCCTTGAGGTGCGGGCAGCGGCGCTGCATCCGCCAGCCGTCGAGCGCGATGGTGTCGGAATCGTCCTTGCCCTCGGCGAACCACCCGTCGGCGTAGGCGATGCGCTCGTCGGTGAGGCACTTGAAGAACGTGTACAGGTATTCGTTGTAGCCGCCGATGCGCCAGGTGCTGAAGCGGATCGACAGGAAGATCGAGTTGACCCAGTCGGGCTCGTCGTCGCGCAGCACCGTGCGCACCAGCGCGCGGTCGATGGTGAACCCGTACCGGAAGCGCCGCTCCACCTGCTTGCGCGGCCGCACCGTGCGCTCGGGGAAGTCGAGCACCACCGTCTCGGCGATCTCGCCGTCCTCGGTGAGCTGCAGCGCCACCGGGTAGCCGATGCCGTCGCTGATCTGGTCGGTCTGCTTCA
>CAZDSL010000312.1:0-3725 GCA_964507655.1 uncultured Mycobacteriaceae bacterium
AGTGCCGGATCGGCCCCGGCGACCAGAAGCCGGAGCGCGTGGCCGTGCCCAGGTCGAGGTGGGCGACGGTGCTGTCGGGCACGCGCAGCGAGAACCGCTCGAGCGAGCCCCAATCGCGGCCCCAGTCGTCCTTCTGGTACGACGGCACCGACTCGGCCGAGAGCAGCAGCCCCGTCCAGCCCAGCGGGCCGCCGCCGAAGGCGTCCTGCCAGGTGTTGGTGGAGCTCACCGCGAGGCCCCTGTCGGGCAGCACGCGGAACTTCGGGATCTCGGCGATGCCGTTCTGGTGGTCGAACGGGCGCAGGCACGGGAACGCCAGCGACACCGCCCAGTCCAGCAGCACGGGCGTCTCGGAGCCGATGTAGCTCTGCATCGTCTGCAGCTGCGCGATGCGCGGCGGCGTGAACGCGATCCACTCGTTGAGGGCGGGGTTGTCGTCGTACGCGAGGATCTGGACGGCCGTGGCGTCGCGCGGGGCACGGTCCATCGGCAGTCGCAGGTTGCGCCACGACGGGTTGGGGCCGGTGTCCATCATCGCGATGGGCGAGCCCACCGGGGTGATCGTGCCGTCGCCGGCGTCCTTGCCGAACAGCACCTGGAAGTTGGCGGGCGTGATGCGGCCCGCGGCGGAGATGACGAGCAGGTCGTCCGGGGTGGTGGCGGGCAGCTGGTACCAGGCCGACACCGCGTGCGAGATGGGCTGGTCGGCCGTGTGGAAGCTGCCCAGCACCGGCGTGGTGGCCGGGTCGAGCCCGTACGGCAGCCGTGCCATCGAGCCGTTGACGCCGGGCTCGGCGAGCAGGCCGCCGCCGGTGCCGGCGCTGTTGGACTTGGTGTTCGAGTCCTGGCCGGTGCCCACCACGCCCGGCTGCACGTACTCCTTGTCGGAGGAGACGTCGGTGGGGATGCTGTTGGGCCCGAAGTTGTCGTTGAGCGTGGCGCCCAGCGCGTCGGCCGGCGCCGCTCCGATGGGCGTGAGCATGCCGGCGTTGGCGTCGGGCTCGACGAGGATCTCGTCTCCCTGCGCGCACGGCTTGCCCGCGAGCGCCCGAAGGTTGCCCTTGCCCACCGAGTACGCGGGGTACTGGATGGCGACGCCCGCGGCCAGCGAGCCGATCTCGAACACGACCATGAACGCGGCCGCCACCGTGAGCGGTGCGGCGATGAGTCCGTCGAGCCGCCCGCCGAGCAGCTTGCGGGTGCGCGGCTCCTCGCCGCGTTCCCGGGCCGCGTCGATGTAGGGCTGGCGGTAGTGCAGGTAGAACGCCACCAGCAGCGCGATCAGCGTGAGCGCGATGAACACGTCGGCGAGCGTGATGCCGCCGGCGCCCGGCTTGGAGCCGCCGAACGGGATGCCGTAGTTCGAGACGTACCACCAGCTGTTGGACGATTCGAAGCTGATCGACATGACGAACATCAGCGCGGCCACGAACAGGGCGCGGTTGCGTCCCGAGCGCAGCGCCGGCGAGAGGATCGCCAGCGTGGTGAGCGCGGCGAGCGAGGCGGCCAGCCCCGCGTACACGCCGAAGTGGTGGCTCCACTTGGTGGGGTTGAACATCATCAGCGCCAGCGACATCGCGGTGATGCCGACGATGCGGCGGCTGGGGCCCAGCGCCACGCCCGGGATCGCGCGCTTGCGGTAGAGCATGGCCGCGCAGAAGATCAGGCACAGGATCATGGAGAACACCGCGAAGCGGCGGGCCACGGAGCCGTCGGGCGAGAAGGTCATCAGCGCCTCGTACCGCAGGTACTCCATGTACCACTCCTCGGACGGGCCGAGGTCGGTCTTCATGGTGGTGGCCTGCAGCACCGACTTGAGGGTGGTGTCGCCGAAGACGAGCACCAGTACCACCGTGCCCGACGCGAGCAGCGGTCCCAGCGTGGCGAGCCAGCCCATCTCCTTGGCGCGTCGGATGATGATCTGCAGCATCGGGCGCGAGCCGGCGATGAGGCCCGCCACGCAGATGGTGCCGGTGGGGCCCACCGACAGCGTGAACGACGCGATCAGCAGCGCGGCCGCGATGGGCAGCACCCGCCGGGTGGCGATGGCGCGCTCCACGGAGCACCAGGTGAGCAGGGCGCCGAGGGCGATGTAGGGCTCGGGGCGCAGGCCGTTGTTGAACGGCATCCAGAACGCCAGGAACACCAGCCCCGCCGTCCAGGTGACGAGGTTGCGCCGCCGCGCCAGCCGGCCCAGGCGCGGGATCACCTCGCGGCTGATCACCATCCACGCGAGGATCCCGGCGATCAGCGCGGGCAGCCGCAGCAGCGGGCTGGCCGTGGAGATGTGCGAGAGCGCCGTGAACATGTAGTACGACATGCCGAACGGCGCCTCGGGCGCGGCGAACCAGCGGTAGTAGTTGGACATGTAGCCCGAGTGCTCGGCGGCCCGGGCCATCGTCATGATGTAGCCGTCGTCGGCCGTGTTGGCGCCGATGAAGTGCCAGATCACCAGGGCGCCGATCACCACGACGTCCTTGAGCGTGAAGTGCCACCAGCGGGCGGGCAGGAACCGGCGGTGCCGGCGGCCGTCGTTGGCGTCGAAACGGGCGAGCGCGGCCAGCGAGATGATCGTCAGCAGCACCGCGAAGATCATCGCCAGTCCCTTGACCAGCGTCGGCGTGGTGGAGTAGCGGCTGTCGATCTCGGCCGAAAAGTGCAGCCCCTGCGGCACGCCGCCGGTGAGGTCGGTGTACACGCCCACCAGCTGCGGGCGGTAGTCGCCGCCGACGGTGCCTGCCACCGGGGCGCCGTCGCCGCCGGTGAGGCCGTCGAAGGACGCCTGGGTGCGGCCGGCGTCGGACGAGATGTGCAGTGCCGTGCACGCCCCCGGCGCCGTGACCGCGTCGACGGGGGCCTGCACCACCAGGCTGTTGCGGGTGCGCACCTGCACCGAGCCGTCGTCGACCGTGACGAACAGCCCGCGCTTGTGGGCGTCCTCGCCGGCCGAGGCCGGGGCCGTGGACAGCGCCACCGCCGTGCCGTCGCGCTGCGCCAGGTCGGCGAGCGCGGTGCAGGGGATCTCGGCGTCGAGCGAGATCGGCTGGTACCCCACCGCCGGCGCGCTCACGGCCCCCAGCGAGGAGTTCTGCGGCCAGTTCAGGTGCACCGTGGTCTGCGAGACCGGCAGCAGCGGGATGAGGATCGCGAGCACGAAGCCGGCGAATCCGGCGACCGCGGCGATCAGCCGGGCGGTGCGCAGCCGGGCGCGCGCGTCGGCGCGCGATTCCTCAGGGGGCGTGGGGGCGTTCTCGGTCACGGCAGTGGGCACGTCCTGGCATCCTAGTCGGCCCGCCACGGCCGGCCCCGGGGTGCGGGGCCCGCGTGGCGGGCGGTCGGTGTGCTCGGGGTGCGGCGGCGGCCGCCCCGGTGGGGTGCACCCGCCGGGGCCGTCGTCACCGCCTCCCGGGCAGCGTCACTTCCTCACGATCACGGTGAACGGTCCGATCTCCGTGCGCGTGAACTCCGGGCTGTCGAAAAGCTTCTTCGGGAACGTCACGGTGAAGATCTTGACGTTGGGGTCGTTCGGGTACACGTCGGACGAGAGGCGCAGGGTGTAGCCGTCGTCGGAGGTGCGCATGACGAACGCCTGCGGCGGGCGCCACGGCGTCGCGTCGAGCTCCCGCACCAGGGTGGCGGCGTCGGGCGCGTCGGCCCAGCGCTGCACCGCGTCGGTGCGGGCGGCGAAGTCGCTCAGCGGGTTGGCGTAGTGCGACGTGATCGCC
>CAZDSL010000313.1:0-3724 GCA_964507655.1 uncultured Mycobacteriaceae bacterium
GAGCAGCGCGATGGCCCCGCGCTTCGACAGGGGATCGTTGCCGTTGCCGCACTTGGGCGACTGGATGCACGACGGGCAGCCGGCGGCGCACTCGCACGAGCGCACAGCATCGCGGGTGGCGCGCAGCCAGCGCCGGATCTCGGCGTGCCCGCGGTCGGCGAAGCCCGCCCCGCCCGGGTGCCCGTCGTAGACGAACACCGTGGGCAGCCCTGTGTCGGCGTGCAGCGCGGTGGACACGCCGCCGATGTCCCACCGGTCGCACGTGGCCACCAGCGGCAGCAGCCCGATGGCGGCGTGCTCGGCGGCGTGCAGGGCGCCCGGCCAGTCGGCGGGCTCGAGGCCGGCGTCCAGCAGCAGCTCCGGCGTGACCGTGTACATCACCGCCCGCGTGGGCAGCACCTGCGGCGGCATGTCGAGCTCCACCTGGTCGAGGATCTCCCCGGAGTGCAGGGTGCGCAGGAAGCCCACCACCTGGTGCGTCACCTCCACCGACACCGACGCCACCGTCACCTGCCCGTGCACCGCGCGCTCGTGCTCGTCGACCACCACGATCGAGGTGTCCTCGCGGGCGTGGGTGGTCCAGTCGGGCTCCTCGGCGTGCACCAGCGCCACGCCGTCGTCGAGGTCGAGCGCGTCCACCACGTACGACTCGCCCTGGTGGATGTGCACGGCGCCCGGGTGCACGGTGGCGGGCGCGCGGCCCGAGTCGACGGTGCCCAGCAGCCGGCCGGTGGCGGCCTCGACGATCGCCACCTCGATGCCGCCCGCCCCGCGGATGTCCACGTCGCCGTGCGGACGCACGCCCGCCGTCGGATACCAGCCGGACGGGCGCCGGCGCAGCAGGCCGTCGGCCACCAGCTCCGCCACCACCTCGTGCGCTGCCAGCGCATCGACCTCCGCGGGCGACAGCGGCGACTCCACCGCCGCGCACAGCAGCTGCGGGCCCAGCACGTACGGGTTGGGCGGGTCGGTGACGGTGGCCTCCACCGGCCGCTCCAGCAGCGCGGCCGGGTGGTGCACCAGATAGGTGTCGAGCGGATCGCCGCGCGCCACCAGCACCACCAGCGACCCCTCGCCGCGGCGCCCCGCCCGCCCCGCCTGCTGCCAGAACGAGGCGACGGTGCCGGGGTAGCCGGCCACCACCACGGCGTCGAGCCCGGCGATGTCGACGCCCAGCTCGAGCGCGTTGGTGGTGGCCACGCCCAGCAGCGCGCCGTCGGCGAGCCGCCGCTCCAGGTCGCGCCGGTCCTCGGCCAGGTAGCCGGCGCGGTAGGCGGCGATGCGCCCGGCCAGCTCCGGCACCGCCTCGCCGGCCAGGCCCGCCGCGGTGAGCGCGGTGATCTCGGCGCCGCGCCGCGAGCGCACGAAGGTGAGCGTGCGGGCGCCCTCCACCACCAGGTCGGCCATGATGCGCGCGGCCTCGGCCCCCGCCGAGCGGCGCACCGGTGCGCCGTTCTCGCCGGTCACCTCCGGCAGCAGCGGCGGCTCCCACAGCGCCACGGTGCGCGGTCCGTGCGGCGAGGCGTCGTCCACCACCTCCTCGACGGGCGCGCCGATCAGCCGCCCCGCCGCGGCGCCCGGGTCGGAGGTGGTGGCGCTGGCCAGCACGAACACGGGGTGGGCGCCGAACCGGGCGCACAGCCGCCGCAGCCGCCGCAGGATCAGCGCCACGTGCGAGCCGAACACGCCGCGGTACGAGTGGCACTCGTCCACCACCACGTAGCGCAGCCGGCGCAGGAACTGGCTCCACCGGGCGTGCGAGCCGAGGATCCCCAGGTGCAGCATGTCGGGGTTGGTGAACACCCAGCGCGAGTGGGCCCGCACCCACGCCCGCGCGTCGGAGGGGGTGTCGCCGTCGTAGGCGGCCGGGCTCACCGGCGGCGTCGGCCCGCCCGACTCCACGGAGCGGCACAGCCGCGCGGCGGCCTGGAGCTGGTCGGCGCCGAGGGCCTTGGTGGGCGCCAGGTACAGCGCGGTGGCGCGGGCGTCGCCGTACAGGGTGGTGAGCACGGGCAGCTGGTAGCCGAGCGACTTGCCCGACGCGGTTCCGGTGGAGACCACCACGTGGCGGCCGTCGTGCGCGAGGTCGGCGACGCGCGCCTGGTGGCGCCACGGCCGGGGGATGCCCGCATCCACGAGCGCCGCGGCGACGTCCGGGTGCGCCCAGGACGGCCACTCGGCGTGGGCCGCCACGCGCCCGGGCAGGTCGGCGACGTGCGTGAGCACCTCGGGCGTGGCCGAGCCGGCCAGCACGTGCTCGAGCAGCTCGCGCCCGAATTCCGCCTGCGCCACCGCGCCTCCCTCCGCGCCGCCGGGGCCGGTGCCCGGCAGCCTCATCGTGCCCGCCCGCGTGCGGCGGCGTGCGGGCGGCCGGGCGCGCGGCCGCGGCGGCGGGACGATCAGGGGGTCAGGCGGGGACGACCAGGGGGACGGATAGGGACGACCAGGGGGGCGGCCGGCCGGCCGGATCGAATTCTGCGCATTGACTATGTGATGCACATCTCTGTACCATCCGACCTATTGCCAAAGCAGTCACATCAGCCACACCAGTCACACATGTCACGGGTGTTCGACGCGACTGCACCGACAGCCACCGCTTCGGAGGTCCCATGAAGATCACCCGCACCCGCCGCGTCCTCGCCGGCGCCGCAGCCCTGGCCGCGGCCGCCGCCGTCGCCGCCCCCGCCCTCGCCTCCGCCGACCCGCTCTCGGACGCGATCGGCAGCCTCACCGAATCCGTCGACCCGGGCTCGCTGCTGCCCGACGGCTCCGCCCTGCCCGACCCGGGCTCGCTGCTGCCCGACCCGGCCTCGCTGGCCCCCGGCGCCGCCAGCGCGGCCGCGCCGCTCGCCAGCCTCGCCGCCCCGCTGGCCAGCCTGGCCCTGCCCGTGGTGGGCTCGGTCGGCTCGCTGGGGTCGGCGCTGCTCCCAGTGGCCAGCCTCGCCCCGCTGGGCAGCCTGGCGCCCGGCAGCAGCGGCTCCGGCTCCACCGTCGAAGGTTCTCTGCCGTCGAGCTCCGACCTGCCCGGGGCGGGTAGCGCGTCGAACGCCCTGCCGACCGGCTCCGACGACTCCGGCGGCATCATCGACATGCTCACCGATCTGTTCTCGGGGCTCGCCGGTTCGTGACCGGAGGCGCCTTGAGGCCGCCGGCGGCCCGTTCCCCGCGCGGGGGGCGGGCCGCCGGCGTTCGCTCCGGCCCGCCCTCGCCGGCCTGCCGATACGATCCTCGCGTGCAGCAGCTGTCCTTCTTCGCGGCCGAGAACCAGCCGCCCGATCCGGCCGACGTGGCCGGGCTCCTCGCGGCGGGTGGTCAGTGCGTGGTGGGGGCGGCCGGGGCGCGGGTGTCGGTGGTGACGGACGCGCCGTGGCGCGCCGACGCGATCGCCGCGATGATGCGCGCGGCCGGGCTGCCGGGCGCCGAGGTGCTCACCACCGACGAGGGCGGCAGCCTGGCGCGCACGGCGCAGTCGCCGGCGCTGCTGCCGCTGGCCCGCGGCTGGGTCAAGGGCGCGGTCAAGCAGGTGCCGGACGGCTGGACGCCCAGCGCGCGCCAGCTGCACGCTTGGGCCCTGGCCGACGGGCGCGCGGTGGACGGGCACTACCTGCTGGGGCTCGACCCGCACGCCGCGCAGACGCACGCGCCCCTGGCCGCCGCGCTGGCCCGCGCGGGCGTGGCCGCCACCCCGATCGGGCCGCGCGCAGGGGGACCGGCGCTGCGGGTG